>JAGNPU010000036.1 GCA_017989485.1 Neisseriaceae bacterium | reverse complement strand
CGTAAGCGCTTTCAAAACCCGGGCCGCCGGCAATTTTGCCGCGGTTAACCCTAGGGAAATCATGGCAGCGGCACAGCAGTTCAACCGATTTTGCCCCATGCTCTAAGGCCGTTGCCGAGCTGTCCATGGCGCCGGCGCTGTAGCCAACCACGCCCACGTCTAAACCCTTAAAACGGCGATAGTCAGAGCCGTCATAGCTGTGTGACCAGAACTCAGTAGGAATGTGCTGGATGAAGTCGGGAATATTGGGCTCGCTAAAGGCCGCCATGCCTAAGGCCAATACCACGTGTTGGGCGTATTGGCGTCGTTCGCCGTTGGGTGTGGCAAAGGTCAGCCAGACGCCCTCGGCCGCCACGTCCACGTAGATGAGCCGGTGTCGATGGTGTAGGCAAGGGGCGGTGACTTTTTTATACCACTGTAGGTATTCGGCCCACTGCAGGCGAGGGATTTTGTCTAAGGCGTCCCAGGTGGCAGCGCCAAACTGCGCTTTAAACCAGGCCTGAAAGGTCAGCGACGGTGACGCCAAAGCGGGGCCGACGACGTGCTTAGGCGAGCGCAGCGTCTCCATCAGCGCCGGCTTGCGCCAGGGGCCTTCATGGCCATCGGGCTGTTGGTCAAAGACAACGGCCTGGATGCCTTTAAGCTTTAAGGCAAAGGCCGCCGTCACGCCCGCCATGCCCGCGCCAATAATGGCCACGTCGATGGCATTGGGGACGGCTGCGGCATCCGGCAATGCCCAGGGGGTCAGCGGCAGGTTTAAATAGGCCAAGTCTTGTGCAATGCGTTGTTCTAGCGCGGTCAAACCAATCGGGGCAGCGCTCATAGGGCTTCCTTGTCGCTGTCGCCGGCGGGGAGGGCCGGCTCGCCTAAGGACAACATCAGGCGGTTGGCCCAGGCAAAGAAGGCCGTGGCGTGGACCAAGTCCAGCAGGGCCAATTCACTGAGGCCTGCGGCGCGCAGGCGTTGTACCTGAGCCGATGTGGCTTGGATGGGGGTGGCCGAGAGGCTGGCGCTGAAGTCGATGAGGGCGTTTAGGCGTTCGTCGTCGCTGGCGGCCAATACCTGACCTGCCGGCGTGTCGAGCAGCTGATGCACGTCGTCGGCACGGTCTTTGGCGTATTGAATCGCCTTGCGGGCATGCACAGAAGCGCAATAAATACAGCCGTTGACTTTGCTGACCACCACCGCAGCCAGTTCGCGCGCCCACCTGGGCAAGCCGTCAGGGGTATAGAATACGCCGCGGTCGATGACGGTGCGCGCGTGCAAGAGTGCACTTTGGTGGGCCAGTAACAAAAAATAGGCTGAATTAATTTGGCCAAATTTTTTCATCGACGTGATGGCCGCATCGTCTAGGGTGGCCACGTCGCGTGCCGGCAACCAAGCTTCCCAGTCCAATTGGGCGAGGGTGAATGCCGTCGGTGCCATCGCGCCAGACGCCGTGGTGGGGTGTTGGTGCCACGTGTTGGCTTTAATCGGCTCGGCGGTGGCCGCGGTGTCGGTCACGCCAGCGGGCTGTGCCACCAGAGCCAGCCCTTCGAGCAGGCGTGCTTGATGGCTGACGTAGGTGGTGAGCTGGGCCAGCAACACCACTTCGGCCACCGTCCAGCCTGCCGTCAGTAAGTCATCGATTAAGCCTTTGTGGGCCTGATTGGGTTGGCCAATCAGGACGTGTACATAGGCGAGCGCGGCCTGCATCAGCGGCGTCTCTCGCGCCACGGTTTGGTCTGCCAGTAGGGTTTGGTAATGGTGGTGCAAGGACGGGCTGCCGGACAATAGTGCGGTTTCCTGGGCGAAAAAATAGCTTAAGGGCTGGCTGAGCGTTGCCGTATGGTCTTGGCCAAAAAGGTATTGATAGGCTTGCTCGGTGGCCTCTTTGGCCTCAAGACGGATTTGGCGGGCCTTATGGAGGGGCGCGTCTGGGCCGATGCCGACAGCGGCATCGATGAAATCGGTGGTAGGGGGGATCAGCGTCATTTTACGGCCTTTAGGTTAAATTTATGCAGCCATTAAAGTACGAATGCTTATTAAAGCGAATGACTATATTGTTATATCTTTATGCTTATAATGAATAAGGGGTGGAGGGGGGGTTAAAAGAATGAGGTTGGTCAGTGGCTTAGGTGATGTTTGGCGTGATTCTGTATTAGTAATATTAATTTATATGACTTAGTATGATTTATTATTTAGATATAAAGAGACGGTCTAAGTCCACGCCTTGCCCTCGGCTATACTGAGCCTCATTATTGATAAAGGGTGACAACGATGTTAGGTAAAAAATTCGGGCTGCTGGCCACGGTCGTGGCGTCTGTTTTGACGCTGGGCGCTTGCTCTGGTGAGTCGTCACCATCGGCCAGCAGTGCCGGCGACAAGAAAGAAATTGTCATCGGCTTTGGCGTGGGGAATTACGTCGACCAGGTCACCGAAGGCATAGTGCCGATTATGGCCCAAAAAGGCTATACCATCGTGCCGCGCGTGTTCTCACAAAACCGTCAAATCAATCCCGCGTTTGAAGAAGACGCCATTGACGCTTCGGTGAATCAAAGCCGTGCCTATATGCAGGCCTATAATGAAAAAAACAAGTTGGATATGGTGGTATTGACCGATTCGCCCAGCGCGCCGCAAAGCCTGCGTTCGATCAAGCACCATAGCGTGGATGACGTGAAAGATGGCATGATTGTGGCCATCCCCAACGATCCGGTCAATGCCGAGCGTGCCGCCAAACTGTTGGCCGATTTGGGCTGGGTACAGTTAAAGCCAAACACCAATGCTTTGACCTTTAGCGTCAACGACATTTTGCCGGGGAAATATACACTGGACATTCGGGAAACCGATGCCGCACAAGGCCTACGGCTATTGGAAGACGTAGACTATGCGGTGATTAACGGCAACTACATTGCCAGCGCCGGCCAGCGAATTGCCGACGGCCTTGTGGTAGAGCAATCACCGCTAGAGCATCGTGTGATGGTGACCGTACGGAATAAAAACATCAATACGGCCTGGGCCCAAGATTTGAAAGCGGCGTTTGAGTCTAAGGAATACGCTGACTTTATTCGTTCTAAACGCATTTACGATGGCTTTATTTTGCCAGAAGCTTGGCCGCAATAGGCAGGTAAACCATAAAAAAGTCGCGTTAAGCGGCTTTTTTTATTTGGCCGTAGGGTTTGTCAGCAGGGGTGTTTTATCATGGCGTCGTGTGCGTAAAACGCAGTCTCCCCACAATGCCACCTAACCAGGATAAGCATCGTGGGTCACGACCCATGTGACAAAACGCACAGCTTGATTTGTCAATACGCCCAGAGGCTTAGGCCTGAGCACTGAGCCAGGCGGCCGCCTCTGGCCATAAGGCCTGATGGCTGGTTTTGAAATAGCCAAAATGGCCTATGCTGGCAGAGGGCGTGTCACCAGGCTGGAGCGTGCGGATTTCTGTGTCTGCATTGGGGTAGTATGACATCAAGGCATCAACCGCGGCGCGGGGGGCCATCCAGTCGTCGGGAATCACATAGGCCAGTAGCGGGCCGGTGAGGGTGTGGAAATAGGGGCGGCATGCCTGGCCAGAGTCATCCACAAAATAATCACGATGGCGGCACCATTTTGCCCATTGGCGGGCAATGCCACCGGGCAAGTCGGCAGAGCCTAAGCCCAGGCGTCGCGCCGGCACATAGCCCACCACGCTGGTTAATAGCGGTATCCCCACATACCAAAGTGAGGCCATTAGCCACGAATTGCGTCGCGGCCATAGGCGCCAATAGCCGCTTTGGCAGCTAATCATCAAGGTTGCGGTAATGGCCTGATTGTTGTGGGCAAACCCCAAAACTTGCCCGCCGGCGCTGTGGCCCACCACCAACAGCGGCTGTGTGGGCGTGCGCATGCGCAGATAGGCAATGGCGGCCGCCGTGTCTTGTTCGCCCCAGTCTCGAAACGTGGCGGATTCGCGTTGGATTGGGTTTTGGCGTGAGTCGCCTATGCCCCTATAGTCATAGGTTAATACGGTAAAGCCTTGGGTGGCCAAATAGTGGGCATAATGCTGATAATAGCGCCTAGGCACGGCCGTGGCGCCGTTGATCAAAACGCTGCGGCCATTGCTGTGACTAGGTTGATAATAGGTGGCGGCCAGTAGGCGACCATCTTGCGTGACAAAGTGGCTGTCGGTGTGGGTGGGCTGTGCGAGCTTGCTCATTTAAGGACCCTCTTTAGGTGGACACCCTGTGCGTGTGCACTTGATGAATACCCATCGTAATCAATCTGCATAATCATCGCAATGGTTTTTTGCTGCGCTCGACGAGCGGGCAAAATACAGAATCGACCTATGGCCACATGGCCAACGCAGTGCGGCGATTGAGGGATGCATACTCTGACAGCAAGCCAGACAGAAGGCAGGCCAATCACCAGCAGTCAGCCACCGGCATTGACTCATTGTCAGTAATGTTAAATAATGCACTCGGTATAAACCCAATGGCGGGCGATGTGGGCTGCTGACCACGGCCAGAACCCGCTTTCTCTAAAGGCACCTCAGCGGTGCTTTTTTACGTATAACCTTCTATATTGATGAACCCATGAATAAACCGCTCATTGTCATCTATGCCTCAATTTGCTTAGACGCCATTGGCATAGGCCTTATTTTTCCGATTTTACCGAGGTTGCTGACAGAGGTGACGAGCAGCACGAACGTGGCGCCCTACATTGGCATCATGACGGCGCTGTATGCCGTCATGCAGTTTGTTTTTGCGCCGATGCTGGGGGCGATGAGTGACCGACTTGGCCGCCGTCCGGTGCTGCTGGTGTCTTTACTGGGGGCGGCCATTAACTATGTGGTCATGGCCTTTTCGCCCTATCTTTGGTTGCTCTTGCTTGGCCGAGCCATTGCCGGCCTGACCAGTGCCAACGTGTCCGTTGCGATGGCCTACATCACCGACATCTCGCCAGAGGACAAGCGCGCCCGCCGCTTTGGCCTGTTTAGCGCCATGTTTGGCATCGGCTTTATTATTGGCCCGGTACTGGGCGGCGTGACCGGCGACTACTGGCTGCGCTTGCCCTTTATGATTGCCGCAGTGCTCAACGCCGGCAACTTTTTACTGGCCTTGTTTGTGCTGCCAGAATCACATACGCCGGTGCGGCAGAAATTGGATTTGGCCACGTTGAATCCGCTGCGGCCGTTTCGCTGGGCCCGTACGATGAAAGGTTTGCTGCCGGTCATGCTGGTGTTTTTCATCCTCAGCGCGGCCGGAGAAGTGTATGGGACGACTTGGGCGCTGTGGGGCTTTGATACTTTTCAGTGGAATGGCTTATGGATAGGGCTGTCTCTGGGCACGTTTGGCGTTTGCCAGGCGCTGGTTCAAAGCCTTTTGCCGGGGGTGGTGACGCGATGGCTAGGTGAGCGAGGTGCCGTGCTGGCGGGGATTGCCTGCGCCTGCGTCGCACTGTTGCTGCTGACGTTTGCCCATCAAGCCTGGATGGTGTTTGCCCTCATTCCGCTTTTTGCGCTGGGCGGCGTGGGCATGCCGGCGCTACAGGCTTTGGCAACGCGGCTGGTTGAGCCGGCACACCAGGGTCAGCTGCAAGGCGTATTGGCTTCGGCCATTAGCCTGGCGACCATCGTCGGTCCGCTGACCTTCTCAACCCTATACTTTATGGTACAAAGCTGGTGGCCCAGTGCGATTTGGCTGTCAGTGCTGGTGTTTTACGCCATTGCCTTACCGCTGGTTTATTTTTGCACCCGACCCGATCGGCGCGTCACCCCCATTTAGGCATATCCCTAGCATCACCTTAAGTGTGTCAGCCCTAGCCAAAACCACAGAGTAGCTGGTTTTGGCTATTTTTTGATTTTTTTCAGACACATAAGCGGCGATTTGCCGGCATGCAGCCCAAATCATCAAATACAGGGTGACGTTATACTTTAAAGTAATTATTATTTGTATTGGCGTTAACTCTTTATTGTGGGGCGTGTTCGTCAGCATCAACAACGATTAGTATCGCGATGGTGTGTCAAGGGTGAATGACTGATGCCACCATGGTTATTTTAAAGACGTCAGTGGCTTAATTCATTAAGAAAGAGGCAAACATGAGGCAGATGATATTGGGTTTGTGGTTGGGATTGATGTCACACGCGATATGGGCCAACGAAGCTGACCTTAGGCGAACCCACATCATGCAGGCAGTGGTGTTTGGCCAAGCGGGGTTATTGCCCGATGAGGCGGCCTTGGCCAATGACGTTCAGGCCTTGTTGACGGTGGCAGGTGAGGGCGTTTACACCCAGGCGCAGCAGGATTTACTGGCGACGGTAGCGCATGGGGAATGGTTGCTGTTTGTCGCCCTCATGGCAGAAACCTATATGGACGATGATTTTTGTGCCGCCTTCGATGCCCCGTGCCGTCAGGCATTTGTGGTCGATGATCTGCCCTGGTATGAACGCCTCAGTGCCGAAGAGCGGCAAAGCAAGGAGGCGATTTTTGGACAGAAGTGGCAGGCGCTGGGCTTTGAGCCGGTGCATGCGGTGCCCTAACCACGCTTGTGGGCACACCCAAGCCAGATGCTGGGCCCAGCATCTGGCTTTTTGACGTTGGCTCATCCGCCCTGGCGGCATGGATCAGCGTTATTCTTTGCTTTAATCTAAATTAAATTCACGCCGCAGGTTTTCCAATTGCTGTAAGCGGCTTTTGGTTTCGTCCCAATCGCGGTTATTCAAAGCCGCAATCAGGGTGTCGATTAACAGCATCACCGACACATTGGTGTCCCAGCCAGATTTGCCTTCCGTGTACGCCGTCAAAATGATGTCGGCGTGGCTGGCAATGGGCGACGTCCATTGGTCGGTAATCAAAACAATGCGGCATTTGCGTTCATGCGCCAGCTGAACCAGGGTTTGCAGCTCTGGCCAGTAGCGACGGATGTCAAACACAATCAACACATCATTCTTACCCATGTCCACCACATACTCTACCCAGGTTCTGGGCATCGGCCGCAGCAAAGACACCTGTGAGCGTATGGCCTGCAGATGGTGGCAAAAATACTCGGCCAAAGAGCCTGTGATGTAGCCACCAATAATCCATAGCCTATGCCTAGGCTGGCCTAGCCATTCAACCACGGTTTCAAAATCTTCCAGCAATAAATGGTCGGCGGTTTGCTGCAACAGTTTTTGAATGTTGCCAATAAAGGTATGCGCAAAGCCTTGGTGATCCGCCATGAGGTTGGGGTCGCGTCGCAACAGCGGCGACTGCAGCTTGGCATCCAGCTCGGTACGCAAGGCCTCTTGAAAAGACACATAGCCATTAAAGCCCAGTTTGGACACCAAGCGCAGCACGGTGGGGCCGCTGGCGGCGGATTTTTGCGCCAGCTGGGCGATGGTTTCCAAGCCTGCTAAAGGGTATTGCTGTAGCAAAACACGCGCCACTTTTCGTTCGGCAGGAGAGAACAAATTGTAGTCTTCGCGCAGCCGCACGGCGATGGTGTTATCAGGCATGAGGGCGTTCACTTAGGCGTTGGGAGATCAGATGATGACATTATATCGCTTTTGGGGATTAAAAAGAAAATGTTTGGAATTTTTATTACAAATAGTGGTTGCAATGGCCAAATATAATGTTTATTCTATTTAAAAATGGCCGGCATAAGCTGGTGGGTTGTAAAAAAGTAAGTAAAAACAAAGGAGATTTATATGGAAACCGCTATTAATGCGCACCGTGACCGTGCTGTGGCTGATTTACGTCAGTTGATTGCCAGTCGCGACATCAAACACGTCAAAGTGGGTTTTTTTGACCTAGATGGCGTCATGGCAGGGAAGTATATGGCGACCGAAAAGTTTTTGTCGGCCTTGGACGATCATTTTGCGTTTTGTGACGTGGTGTTTGGCTGGGACGTCAACGACGAGCTGTTTGACAACATCAACCTGTCTGGCTGGGCCACGGGCTATGCCGATGCGCAAGTGCAGCTGCTGCCTGAACTTTGGCGAGAGCTGCCCATGGAGCAGGGGACGATCTTGGTGCCGGGGCAGATTATTGGCCACATGAAGCCTCTGTGTCCGCGCCAAATTCTGAACAAGGTGTTGCAGCGGGCGAGGGACATGGGGTTTGAGACCGCCGCGGGCTTTGAATACGAACTATTGGTGACCAACGAAGCCCATGAGTCGCTGCGGGCACGCGACTTTGATCAGCCGATTCCTTTAGGTCATGGGCCGTTTGGTTATTCCATTTTACGAACCGGCGTCAACAATGATTTTTACGAAGGCCTTTTGGGCGTGTGTAACGGCATGGGCATTCCGGTAGAAAGCTTTCATGAAGAAACCGGCCCTGGGCAATTAGAGGTCGCGCTGCAGGTGATGGAAACCAGTTTGGCAGCAGACAATGCCGCCATGTTCAAAACCTTTTCTAAAGTACTGGCGCAAAAACAAGGCCGCATGGTGTCGTTTATGGCCAAGTGGCATCAAGATTATTCGGGTCAGGGCGGCCACGTCCATGTGTCTTTAAAACATGCCGATGGCAGCAGCGCTTTTTACGATGCAAGCAAGCCGGGCAACATCAGCGATGAAATGCGCTGGTTTGTGGGGGGCTTACAAAACATGGCCTGCGACCTGATGGCCATCCATGCCCCCACCATCAATAGCTATCGACGCCTGGTGCCGGGCTACTGGGCACCGACATCGGCCCTATGGGGCTTAGACAATCGCACCACGGCCATTCGCGCCATCAGCGGCAGCCCCAAATCGCAGCGCATTGAATACCGGGTGCCGGGGGCAGACTGCAACCCTTATTTGGTGGCCGCCGCCATTTTTGCCGCAGGCCTGCATGGCATCGCCCACAAAATAGAACCCAATAAACCCTATAAAGGCAATGCCTATGCGGCCACACCGCCGGCTGAGTTGACCTTGCCGCGCAGCCTGTGGGCGGCGGCGCAGTGTTTGCGTGACTCGAAGGCGGCCCGCGAGTGGCTGGGCGACGACTTTGTGGATCACTTTGCCAGCACCCGCGAGTGGGAGGAAAGAGAGTTTCAAAAACACGTCAGCGACTGGGAGCGCCGTCGTTATTTTGAAATTATTTAATGTTTGAGCGTTTCAGCTTACAGAACAAGGATGAACCATGAACCAAACGTTTACCGTGATCTCGCCGACGAACAATCAGGTTTTGTACACCAAAACCTATGCCGATGCCGCGACCATTCACGCCGCCGTCACCGCCGCCAAAAACGGCCAGAAGCTTTGGCGTACAACGCCCTTGGCCGAACGCCAGGCCAAAGTCAGCAGCGCCATTGATTGGCTGGTGGCCCACCAAGATGAGGTGGCGCAAACCATTACCGAAAGCATGGGGCGGCCGATTAGCCAATCGCCTGGCGAAGTGCGCGGTTTAGAAGAACGGGCGCGCCACATGCTGGCGATTGCCGATGAGGCCCTCGCCGATGTGGTGCCCAAGGAAAAAGAAGGCTTTCAGCGTTTTTTACGCCGTGAACCCGTGGGGACCGTGCTGGTGGTGGCCCCATGGAATTACCCTTTTTTGACGGCGGTGAACAGCATTGTGCCGGCCCTGGTGGCGGGCAACGTGGTGCTGTTGAAACACTCGTCGCAAACGCCGGGGGTGGCCGAGCTATTTCAGGCGGCTTTTGACGCCGCGGGCTTGCCTGAGGGGGTGTTCCAAAGCTTGGCCATGAGCCACGCCGATACCGATGCACTATTGCGTTCTGACGCCATCGACTTTGTGGCGTTTACCGGCTCGGTGAGCGGCGGCCATCAGGTCCAGGCCGCGATCAGTCAGCGATTCATTGGTGCTGGCTTAGAGCTGGGCGGCAAAGACCCAGCCTATGTTCGCGCCGATGCCAACGTGGCTTCTGCGGCCGAAAACCTGGTCGATGGCGCATTTTTTAATTCAGGCCAGTCTTGCTGCGGCATTGAGCGTATTTATGTGCATGAGGCCGTTTACGAGGCGTTTGTGGCCGCGTTTGTGCACCATACCGGTCAGTATCGCTTGGGCGACCCCACCGATGCCCAGACGAATTTAGGCCCCATGGTCAAAGTCAGTGCCGCTGACTTTGTGCGCGCCCAAGTGGCCGAAGCCGTGGCCCAAGGCGCCAAGGCCTTAATCAATGAGGCCGATTTTCCTAAAAGCCAAGCGGGTACGGCCTATTTGGCGCCACAGGTATTGGTGGATGTGACCCATGAAATGAGGGTGATGACGGAAGAAAGCTTTGGGCCCGTCGTCGGCATCATGAAGGTCGCCAATGATGAGGAGGCGGTTCGATTGATGAATGACAGCGACTATGGGTTGACCGCGTCTATCTGGACTCAGGACGCGGATGCCGCCGCACGGCTGGCGCCCGACATTGCCACCGGCACGGTGTTCATGAACCGCTGTGATTATCTAGACCCCGCGTTGGCCTGGACGGGGGTGAAAGACACCGGCCATGGCATTTCGCTGTCGGCGTTGGGCTATGCCCAGCTCACTCGGGTGAAGTCTTACCATTTTCGGATCGCATAAGGGCC
>JAGNPU010000035.1 GCA_017989485.1 Neisseriaceae bacterium | reverse complement strand
ATGTAGATGTGCTGGGCCGCAATGCCCAAGCCCACCAGGGCCGCAATGCTGATCAGGCCATTGCCCAATAAGGCCACGCAACGCTTAGGCGTCACAAAACCGATCAGGGCAAACACCAGCGCCAAAGCCCCAACGGCCATCACCGCCACACGCTGAAAAATACACAACGGGCACGGCTCCATATACAACACATACTGCGCATAAAGCGCACTGCCCAACACCACGGCGCTGAGTAAGAAAATACTCCACCATACGGTTGACTGCGCAAAAATTCTGTTCATGTTTTGATTCTTTCCTTCATCATTGGTCGAAACGGCTAACCTTAAGACCGCCATCCAGAAACTTAGTTGTCATTCGATGAAAATAATTTTAAAGCCTACTGACCACTGGCCACCGTCATGTTGTCGATTAAAATCGACCCGACCCTGTGGGCGCCACGGCGAACCACATCATCGGCCATGCCCACCATATGGCGATACATGTCTTGCAGCTGCCCGGCGATGGTGATTTCCTCTACCGGATGCACAATCACGCCGTTTTCAACCCAAAAGCCCGCCGCACCGCGCGAATAATCGCCGGTGAGGGCGTTCACGCCCTGCCCCATTAACTCCGTCACCAACAGCCCCGTGCCCATGGTCTTCAACAGGCTGGCCAAATCGGGGTGGGTGCTGTTTAAATGCAGGCTATGGGCACCGCCGGCATTGCCGGTAGACGTCATGGCCAACTTACGGGCAGAGTAACTGCTTAAGAAATAGCCCATGACCTCACCGTTTTTGATCACGTCACGCTCGTGCGTGGCCACGCCTTCCGCATCAAAATAAGTGCTGCCAAAGCCTTTTTTATCGTGTGGTCGCTCGGTGATGTTGACCCAATCAGCCAACACCTGTGTGCCTAGGCTGTCTAATAAGAAGCTGGCGTCTCGATACAAAGCGCCGCCGCTTAAGGCGCCCACCAGGTGGCTCACCAGGCTCAGCGCCACGGTGGACTCAAACACCACCGGATAGTGACCGGTTTTGATTTTGCTCGGGCCTAAACGGCGCACGGTCCGCTGTGCGGCCATGGCGCCAATCGCATCGGGGTGGTCTAGGTCTGCCGCACTGCGGGCCACATCGTACCAATAGTCACGTTGCATTTGACCATCCGCGTCTTTACCCACCACGGAACAAGAAATGCTGTGGCGGCTGGTTCTGGCGCCCGCCATAAAGCCATGGCTGTTGCCATACACGTATTGATAGTGGTTGGCGCTGACGGCGGCACCGTCGGAGTTGCTGATTCTCGGATCGAATGCCTGTGCCGCGGCTTCACACCGCTGTGCCAAAACGACCGCATCCTCCACGGTCACATCCCAAGGATGGTATAAATCCAAATCATGCACCTCAGTGGCCATGAGGGCAGGATCGGCCAGGCCAGAAAACGCATCGGCCGCCGTGTATTTGGCAATATTCAAGGCCGCCTTCACCGTGGCGGTCACCGCCGCATCAGAAAAATCCGCCGTGCTGGCATAGCCTTTTTTGTGGCCGATGTACACGGTCACACCCAAACCTTTGTCCTGCTGATACTCAATTTCATCGATTGCCTGTAAGCGCACGCTGACCGATTGGCCATGGCCTTCACTCACGTCCACATCGGCGGCAGTCGCGCCACCGGCCTTCGCCTGAGCCAAAACACTTTGGGTCAAGTCTTGTAATTGATTCTCTGTGTAATGAAACATAGCGCTCTTTATGGTCAAAATAAGTCTTATTGTACCGTTAATCTAAAAATGCCGTCGAATTAATGATGTAAAGAAGGGCTAATTTCGGTATCATCTAAGCTTATTAATTGTTAGTTAGCGACATCTGCCATGAGTGAACATGATGAATGGGTCAGCAAGACCCAAAAAAAGAAAGAAATGGACGTCTTACAGGATTTAGGCGTGCAGTTGACCAAGCTGTCGGTAGACACCTTGAAAAAGCTGCCCCTGTCTGAAGACTTGCTCGATGCGCTGAAGCAGCACAAAAAAATCACCGCCAACGGTGCGCTGAAACGACAGCTACAGTTTATTGGCCGCCTGATGCGTGACGTGGACCCTGAGCCCATTGAAGCCTTTTTGGCGCGCTTAAAAGGCGACAACGCTGGCCACAATGCTTACCTACAGCGTTTAGAACAGCTGCGCACGCAGCTGGTCGCCGACGATCAGGCGCTGAACACCGTGATTGCCGACTGCCCTGACGCCGACATCAGCCATTTACGCACGCTGATTCGAAATGCCCGCAAAGAGCAAGAGCAAAACAAACCGCCAAAAGCGTTTAAGGCTTTGTTCCAAGCCCTTAAAGAAAACTACGATCAACAAACCCAAGGCAACGCCTCACCTAGTGAATGAACCCGCACCATGAACCTGACTGAATATCGCGCACCGAAGTGGTTGGTCGGCGGACACGCTCAAACCATTTGGGCCTCTAAGTGTATTAACACCCCGGCCCCCACCTATCGGCGCACGTATTTGCCGACCCCTGACCAAAGCACCACGCTGGCCTGTGACTTTATTGACAGCAGCCGCGCGGATGCCCCCTTGGTGGTCCTGTTTCATGGGCTAGAAGGCAGCAGCAACAGCCACTACGCCAAGGCCTTAATGAGCCACGTGGCCCAAGCCGACCTTAACGGCGTGGTTGTCCACTTTCGTGGCTGCGGCAACAACGTCAACCTTGGCCGCCGCGCCTACCACTCGGGTGACACCGATGAAGCCCGCTGGGTTTTCGCCCACCTCAAACAAACCTATGCCAAGATTTACGCTACCGGCGTGTCCTTAGGCGGCAATATGCTGGCCAAATACATGGGCGAGACGCGTGATCAGGCCCTCTGCGAGGCCGCCGCCATCATCAGCGCGCCGCTAGACCTAGTCGCGGCCAGCCATGCCCTGAGTAAAGGCTTTGCCAAACGGGTGTACATTCCTTACTTTTTAAGCACGCTGAAAAGCAATGCCAAAATTCAATGGTCGGCCCACCCCGACCTATTCGACTTAGAGCCAGTCCTGCGGGTTAAGACCCTCAGCGCCTTCGATGACTTAATGACGGCCCCGCTGCACGGTTTTAAAAACGCCATGGACTACTGGACCCAATCCAGTGCCAAGCCTTATTTACAACACATTGAAAAACCCACCCTGGTGCTCAATGCCCAAAACGACCCTTTTTTGCCGATGTCTGCCCTACCCACGGCCGCCATGGTGTCAAAAAGCGTCACTTTATTACAACCGCCCGAAGGGGGCCACGTGGGCTTTGCCCGCGGCCCCTTCCCAGGTAATGTGTCATGGTTACCAGAGACCATCTTGAAATTTTTCCATTTGGCCTAATAATCATGAAACTATTCAGGAGTTTATCGTGTCAGATATTTTAGAGAAGATATTGGCCACTAAGGCAGAAGAAGTGGCGAGAGACCAGGCCCTGCTCCCCTTGGCCGAGCTAAAGGCCTTGGCCGCAGACAAGCCGGCACCGCGTGATTTCGTCGCCGCCATCCACGCCAAACATGCCGACAATGCGCCGGCCATTATTGCCGAAATCAAAAAGGCCAGCCCCTCAAAAGGGTTGATTCGGGCCGACTTTGACCCCGTATGGATTGCCCAAGAGTATGAGGCAGCGGGCGCAGCTTGCCTGTCGGTGTTAACCGATGAACAGTATTTTCAAGGGTGTTTTGAGTATTTACAAGCAGCAAGAAACGCATGCCATTTGCCTATTCTTCGTAAAGACTTTATTATAGATGAATACCAGATTTATCAATCACGCTATTGGGAGGCAGACGCCATCTTGCTGATTGCGGCGGCGTTAACCACGGAACAAATGCTGGCTTTTGAAGCCACCGCCCATGCATTGAACATGAGCGTGCTGGTTGAGGTGCATAATTTGGCAGAACTGGAAAAGTGTACCCCTTTAACCACACCTTTACTGGGTATTAATAACAGAGATTTACGCTCATTTGACGTGAGTTTAGACAATACTTTGTCGCTTCTACCCCATATTCATAACCGCACCATAGTGACGGAAAGCGGCATCCGCTCTAAGCTAGATGTCGATTTAATGCGACGTCATGGCGTGGACACATTTTTGATTGGTGAGACCTTTATGAAATCACCACAGATAAGAGAAGCAGTTGCACAACTGCTTTAATTGGCGCAAACTTGACTTAAATCAAATTTTTGCAGGTGTTTATTGCCAGATTTCATAATTGCCTCACATTTTATTAATGAGTCAGCATTAACAGCAAACACACTTTTTATGGTTTAATCATGGTTAAACTGATTAAACCAACAGGAAATAGGTCTTACACAAATGTCTGTACATATTAAAACAGCAGCTGAAATTGAAAAAATGCGCGAAGCAGGCCAACTGGCAGCGCAGCTGCTAGATTACCTCACCCCAATGGTTAAAGTGGGCGTGACCACAAATGAACTGAATCAGTTGGCGCATGACTATCAAGTAAACGTACAAGGTGTCACACCAGCACCTTTGAATTATGCCCCTGATGGCGGCACTCCGTTTCCGAAGTCTATTTGTACTTCATTAAACCACGTGATTTGTCATGGCATTCCGGATGACAAACCGTTAAAAAATGGCGACGCACTCAATATTGACGTCACCATCATTACCAAAGAAGGCTGGCACGGTGATTCCAGCCGGATGTTTATGGTGGGCAAAGCATCGCCACACGTAGAACGTTTAAGCCGCATCACGCACGAATGCATGATGTTGGGCATAGAGCAAGTTAAACCTGGCGCGACGCTAGGGGACATAGGTTTCGCAATTCAGCAACATGCGGAAGGCAGTGGCTACTCGGTTGTTCAAGAGTTTTGTGGCCACGGCATTGGTCTTAATTTCCACGAGGCACCACAAGTGGTTCATTATGGCCAAAAAGGGACCGGTATGACGTTAGAAACTGGCATGATCTTCACGATAGAACCGATGATCAACCAGGGCAAAAGACATTTGCGTATTCTGGCCGACGACTGGACCGTAGTAACGAAAGACCGCTCTTTATCGGCACAGTGGGAACACATGGTTTTGGTGACGGAAACAGGTTATGAAATACTGACCATTAGCCCCATGACACAACAACCATAATGAGCATTTGTTTGATAAAAGTTCTTTCCAAAATTAACAATAAATAATATTATATTATTACCCTCTCATTTTTAGATATATATTGCGTATATTTAAAAATAACACACATACTTTCTATTAATATGATAAAGGAAACAAGCATGAAAGCTTTTGATAAAATCGAAAACCCAAGAGACATACGCAAACGCCTTGGCATGAACCAACAAGAGTTCTGGAGCCAAATTGGTGTGACGCAATCTGGTGGTTCTCGTTATGAGTCAGGCCGTAACATTCCTAAACCCGTTCGCGAATTGCTTCGCTTGGTGCACATTGAGCGCATCGACCTAGCAAAAGCCAGCCGTGAAGACCTAGAAATCTCTCACTTGCTGAAAGAACAAAACCCAGATCTTTACAAAACTCTAAAAAAAGCAGCAAAATCTAAGATCGCTGGTTAAGCAAAAAAACCCAATCATCACGATTGGGTTTTTTCTTGGGCAAGCATGACTAACTGCGGCTGCGTCCGGTAATAATGCCGCTAAAGACGATGATTAACATCGCCAAAACCTCGGGCAGGCTGATGACATCGCCTAACCACAACACCCCCAAAAGCGTCGAAAACACCACGTTTAAGTAGGATAACGCCGCCACCAAATACTTACGGCCTACTTTATAAGCGCGCGTCATCGACATCTGCCCCGCCGTGGCGGTCACGCCCAATCCCAGTAAATACCACACGTTCTCCCACGTCACCGCATGCCATCCGTCATAGGTGGCCAACAGCCCGCCCAATACCGTACACACCACTGAGAAATAAAACACAATACGCCATTCTTCTTCGCCCATTTTGGTCAATTCGCGCACCTGTAGATAGGCCCAACCGGCAAAAAAGCCCGCCGCCAATCCTACTAAGCCATACCAAAGCTGGTCCTCACCCATGGTTGGGCGCAACAACAACGCCACGCCAATAAAGCCCAAAACCAACCCCAAAATGACGCCGCGCGAGAGCCGCTCTTTCAAAACGATGACCGACAAAATCGCCAGCGCCATCGGCGAGGTGTAGTTTAGGGTCACCGCCGTGGCCAACGGCAGGTGGACAAGCGCATAAAAAAAGCACAATATGCCCAAACTGCCGGCAATCCCACGGCCAATGTGCGCCTTCACATGTGGCGTGTAAAACGTATGGCCGCGCAGCAGCGCCATCGCGCCCAGAAACACCACGCCGAACGCCGTGCGCCAAAACGTCAGCTCAAACGGCCCAAAATACACCGAGCCGGCTTTCACAAACGCCCCCATTAGGGAAAAACAGATGGCGGTCACCACCATCCAACCTGAGCCTAAGCTAATTGCCTTCATTTTTGATATGCCTTGTGTGTGTTCGAAAAAAAAGCCACCCTGTTGGGTGACTTTTTCACAACATTATTATTCTTTAATTCGGTAAAACACTTCACCTTGACCAATATAACCCATTTCATCACGGGCCACTTCAGAAATGGCGTCTTTGCCCTCTCTAAAATCTTGAATGTCGGCTTCGATTTCTTTATTTCGCTGGGTGAGCTTCTCCACATTTTCATTTTGAATCACGGCGTTTTTTTGCAAACGCCACACGTCCTGCCAGCCGCCTTTATCTAACCAAAGCCGCTGCTGGAACCACACCAAAACCACCAGTAGAAAAACGGTCACCCATTTCATAAAGCCATCCTAGCGTGTTTAACCCAATTGGTAAAAGGCTTTTTGCCCTGGATAATACGCTGCATCGCCCAACTCTTCTTCAATCCGCAACAGCTGATTGTATTTGGCCATGCGGTCAGAACGCGACAATGAACCGGTTTTGATTTGCATGCAGTTGGTGGCCACGGCCAAATCAGCAATGGTGCTGTCTTCGGTTTCGCCAGAGCGGTGTGACATCACGCTGGTATAACCAGAACGCTTGGCCAAATCAACGGCTTTTAAGGTTTCGCTTAAGGTACCAATTTGATTGACCTTCACCAACAACGAGTTGGCCAAGCCTTGCTCAATGCCTTCGGCCAAAATGGCTGGGTTGGTCACGAACAAATCGTCGCCCACCAGCTGAATTTTTTTGCCCAGGCGGTCGGTCAAGATTTTCCAACCGGCCCAATCGTCTTCGGCCATGCCGTCTTCAATCGAAATAATCGGATAGTTATCGACCAGGCTTTCCAAGTAATTGGTGAACTGCTCTGAGCTCAAGGCCATGCCTTCGGCGCTCAAGTGGTATTGGCCGTCTTTGTAAAACTCGCTAGACGCACAGTCTAAGGCCAACATCACGTCTTGACCGGCCACATAACCGGCCGCCTCAATCGCTTCTAAAATCAGCTTAATCGCGTCTTCATGGCTAGGCAGGTTAGGGGCAAAACCGCCCTCATCACCCACGGTGGTGGCATAGCCTTTGGCGTGACAAATGTCTTTCAGGTGATGAAAGATTTCAGCACCACAGCGTAGGGCTTCGCGAAAAGACGTCGAGCCAACAGGCATGACCATAAACTCTTGAATGTCTAGGCTGTTGTTGGCGTGGGCGCCGCCGTTGATCACGTTCATCATCGGCACCGGCATGGCCATAGGGCCTGCGCCCCCCAAATAACGGTATAACGGCAAACCCGCATCTTCGGCGGCGGCGCGGGCCACGGCCATAGACACGGCCAACATGGCATTGGCGCCTAGGCGGCCTTTGGTGTCGGTGCCGTCTAATTCAATCATGGTTTGGTCGATGTAGGCTTGCTCAGAAGCATCGACGCCGATTAACGCTTGGGCAATTTCATTGTTCACATTTTGAACCGCCTGCAACACGCCCTTGCCTAAGTAACGCGCAGAATCGCCGTCCCGTAATTCTAAGGCTTCTTTGGCACCGGTAGAGGCACCAGATGGCACCATGGCACGGCCCATCACGCCAGACTCAAGCAATACATCCGCTTCTACCGTTGGGTTACCACGTGAATCCAAAACTTCGCGGGCCACGATGTCAATAATCGCACTCATTTCATCTCCTAATCATTAATAAGCTTGCGCGGCAGTGTTTCTCAACCTGCCCCAGCAAAAATCAAAAAAACGTTTCGCCCGAGCTCGCCATCAGGCCCAGCTCGGCCATTAGCCCGCTCAATATGGCGTCATCGGCGCTTTGGCTGAGGAACACAATGTATTCATCCATTGCCGTTTCCATCCGCCACAGGGTCAAACCATAAGCCTCGAACGCGCTTTGCACCTGGGGCATGGCCGCTTCAACATAGTCGTCGTCAAAAACCAAGTCGCCCAGTAATTCTTCACTCAAGCCCACCCGCGCCGTCATTTCCTCTATGCCCGCCATAAAGCCGTCAAAGTCTTTCCAGTCGACTCGAAACGCTTTATCTAGGGGCAAGACGTCCGTCAGCACAAAGTGCAAAGGCATGTCGTTGTCTAACAATCGCTCACGGATGTCCGCAAACTCAGCAGGCACTTTGGCCTCGTTGTCAAAGCCCAGCAGCTGCAAGAAATGCACCAGATGTTCTGGGTTAATAAATGCTTCATCCATAATCAGCCTTTGGCATGAAAAATCGCCTGCTTACGTTGGCAAACAGACGATGCTTTCACACACACTATTCAATCAACCCCTGCGCCATCATCGACTGCGGCAGGGCAATCAGCGCGGGCACAGCGGCGCGCATCCGCATCAACGGCCAAGCGTTGAAGGGTTGCGAGCGACCATAACCAAGGGTTTCATGAGTTTTCATAACGCTTTACTTTTTATTTTTCAGTGCTGCTTTAACAAAGGACACAAACAGCGGGTGGCCTTTTCTTGGGGTTGAGGTGAATTCCGGGTGGAATTGGCACGCAAAAAACCAAGGGTGGTTAGGCAGCTCTATGGTTTCCACCAGGCGTTCATGGCCGGCAGAGACGCCCCCAATCACCAAACCGGCGTCTTCCAAGCGCGGCACGTAATGATTGTTGACTTCATAGCGGTGACGATGGCGTTCCGAAATGTCGGTGCGACCGTAAATGCGGGCGGCCAAGCTGCCCTCTTTCAGTTCGCAGCGCTGCGCGCCCAGACGCATGGTGCCGCCTAAGTCTGCATTTTCGTCGCGCGTTTCCACACGGCCATCTTCCGTCATCCACTCGTCGATGAGCGCCACAACAGGGAATTCCGTCTGCGGGTTAAATTCAGTCGAGTTTGCGTCGGGCATGTCGGCCACGTGACGGGCATACTCAATCAACGCAATCTGCATCCCAAGACAAATGCCCAAATAAGGGATGTTGTTCTTGCGGGCGAATTCAACCGCCTTGATTTTGCCTTCTACCCCACGGGCACCAAAGCCGCCTGGCACCAAAATAGCGTCCATCCCATACAAGACGTCCACCCCTTCGGTTTCAAGGCGCTCACTGTCGATGTAGGTGATGTCCACGTCGGTTTCGGTGTGAATGCCGGCGTGCTTTAGGGCTTCAGACAAAGACTTGTACGATTCGGTCAGGTCCACATACTTGCCCACCATGGCCACTTTGGCATGGTGTTTCGGCGCCGCAATGGCCATGGAAATTTTCTTCCACTCGGTCAAGTCGGCTTCTTGGACATTCAACTGTAGCTGTTCGCAAATAATCGTGTCGATTTTTTGGTTGTGCAACATTTCAGGCACTTTGTAAATGCTGTCTGAATCATAGCAACCAATCACGGCCCGCTCTTCTACGTTACAGAATAAAGCGATTTTGCGCTTTTCTTCTTCCGGTAAGAGACGATCCATACGGCACACCAGAATATCAGGCTGTATCCCAATGACGCGCAGCTCTTTCACCGAGTGCTGGGTCGGTTTGGTTTTGATCTCGCCCGCGGCCGCAATGTACGGCACATAAGACAGATGGACAAATAATGAGTTGGCGCGGCCCAACTGGCTGCGCATTTGGCGAATGGCTTCCATAAACGGCAGCGACTCAATGTCGCCCACGGTGCCCCCAATTTCAATAATGGCCACGTCAAAACCGCTGGCGCCCGCGTGTACTTTACGTTTGATTTCGTCCGTAATGTGCGGAATCACCTGTACGGTGCCGCCCAAATAATCACCGCGGCGCTCTTTGGCAATCACGGCTTCATAGACTTGACCCGCGGTAAAGCTGTTACGCTTATACATAGTGGCGTCAATAAAGCGCTCGTAGTGACCCAAATCCAAATCGGTTTCTGCGCCGTCTTCGGTCACGAATACTTCACCGTGTTGGAAGGGGCTCATCGTGCCTGGGTCAACGTTAATGTAGGGGTCTAATTTGAGCATGGTCACTTTCAGACCACGCGATTCGAGAATGGCAGCAATAGATGCTGCAGCGATGCCTTTACCTAAAGAAGAAACAACACCGCCTGTTACAAAGATAAACTTAGTCATGGCATAACTACTCTATTAGAATTCGTAATTTTACCTTGAAACAGGGTAAATTTAAAGGCCTA
>JAGNPU010000309.1 GCA_017989485.1 Neisseriaceae bacterium | reverse complement strand
GCCCAAAACCGGCTTTGCCGGCTGGTATCAACGTCAGTGCCACAAAATGAACCGCAGCGGCTTGCAATACGTGGTCACCGAAGACGCCGATGGCAAAGAAAGCATTGCCGTGTTTAACCCAGAATGTCTGGGCGACAATGCCGAAAAAACGGTTGACACCCCAACCGACGGCACCGCTGGCGCCTCTGAAGGGACGCTGGCACAAAAAGTCAAACAGCTGGAAGACCCCAACAACTTCTAGTCCGCCAACCGCTTGAAGCCTGGTTAATCTTGCAAGAGAGGCCAGGCTTTATTCATGTCGGCGGCCCCAACACGGCGCACCTGACATGCCTGTACCCGCATGTTAAAATTGACGCCAATTATCAAAAGGATGTGACTCATGGACGCAATGCAACAACATTTGGCCTTGGCCGAACACCAACAAATGACCACCGAACGGTTAATCTTAAGACCGGTGACCTTGGCCGACGCCGAAGACATGTACGCCTATGCGTCTGACGCAACCACCACCCAACACATGCCTTGGCCACGCCACACCAGCTTGGCCAACACCCAAAGCAACATCGCCAACTTTTTCATGGCCGCACCCTTGGGCAAGTTCGGCATCCAACTGCAGGGCACCGACACCCTGATTGGCACCTGCGACATCCGCATCAAGGGCAATGGCGTGGCCGAAATCGGCTACATCATTCACCAAGACCATTGGGGCAAGGGCTACGCCACCGAAACCGCAGCCGCCCTGATAGCCCTAGGCTTTAACCACATGGGCATGGACAAGGTCATGGCCGTCCACCACGAAGACAACCAAAGCTCAGGCAAGGTCATGACCAAGCTGGGCATGCGCTTAGAAGGCGTGCTGCGTCAGGGCGAAGCGCTGATGGGCAAGGTGTATTCACCGCACGTCTACGGGATTCTGAAAAACGAATACCAGGGCTAAGCCCTGATGTGAATGCCAAAAGCCGATCATTAAGATCGGCTTTTTAATGGTCGCCATCAGGCGACATGGGCGCGGGCAGGTTAGGCCCCCTCATACGGGTTTAAGGGATTAAGACGGCACGCCCTGTTAACTGCCCTTTTTCCATTTTCTCATACACCAACAAAATGTCTTCCATCGGGTAGGTTTCTATGTCGATGTTGATTTTCCCCTGGCGTGCCAGCCCAATCACCTCAATGAGCTCGCTTCTTGATCCCCAAAACGGGGTTTTTAATGTCACGCCAAACGGGAGTTTATGAGCGCTCCAATCCATTTTGCCGCCCCCTAAGCCAACCACGGTTAAATCACCATCGAGGCCAATCACGTCTGCGGCCAACGCCAGCGTGGGCTCTACCCCCACAAAATCCAACACCACTTTGGCTTTTTTCACCCCGGTAATCGCTTTGATTTGGTCGGCGGCAGTGGGGTCGCTAGACAAGACGGTGTATTGCGCACCGTGTGACTGAGCCAAGACCAGTTTGTCAGGCGCCACATCGCAGGCAATAATCGTCGCCGCGCACATTGCCGACAAGATCTGAACCGCCACATGGCCCAAGCCCCCAATGCCAATCACCACCACGTATTCATCGCCGGTTAGTTTTGCTAAAGAATTTTTAATGGCCGCATACGGTGTCAAAGCGGCGTCGGTTAAGGGTGCGGCTTGCACCGGATCAAGGTCATGAATCGGAATCAGCAGCCGCGAAGACGGCACCAGCATGTAATCCGCCATGCCGCCATCCAGGCCCAAACCACCGCCTAAGGGGTGTTCAGACTGATGGTCGCAATAATTTTCAGACGATTGCTGGCACGGTTTACAATGCCCGCAGCCCCAAGGGCCGTACACCACCACCGCATCGCCCTTTTGATAGCCGGTGACGCTTTCCCCCATGGCCTCAACCCAGCCCGCATTCTCGTGGCCTAAGGTAAACACGCCCCGCTGCGCTTCGCCATGAATCACGTGTAAGTCAGAGTGGCACACACCGGCCCCGCCAATTTTAATCAACACTTCATCACCCGTTGGCACGGGCATTTTTAAATCTTTAATGATTTGCACATCATTTCGACCCATTAATCTTACGGCTTTCATCGTCATGCTCCTTGATCAATTAATAGATTTTTCATATTAAAAATAAATATTATTCATTAATATGAAACGCCAATAATTTATAATATTCCTATATTAATTATTAATCTATATTAAATATATTATATTTTTAATCATATTATGAATAAACCCGGCCATATCCTAAACCATGATGTTTCTTGCCCATCGGCACGTGGCCGACACATCACAGCGTGACTCCGCGGCCCTCTGAGTCAGCCTAAGCCGCGTTTGCGTCCCTGCTTAAACACCCATGCCTTAGGATGGCTTGAGGCCATGGCAGCGGGCTTGGCCCACCCTCCTTGGCTAACGTCTGCCGGCATCGGCCGATCGCTATGGGCGCACAGAGGCAACGCTTGTTTTATTTTACCCGGGTGTTAGTTACAAACCCTCTGCCATCTATTATGATAGGGGTCATCTGAGAAGGAAGCCCTTATGCCCACGACCCCAAGTTACACCTGTTTCCATGCCCACCACCTTCTGGCCTCTGGTGACCAATACACCGTGGCCCTAGCGGCCAAGCGCGCCCTGGACCAAGGCCAGCAAGCCATCTTGATTTTTGATGACCGCAGCGGCCGCAGCATCGACTTCAACCTACAGGGCAGCGTGGATGAGGTGTTGGCGCGCTATCCCAAAACGGCCGTCGCGCCTGCCCCAGCAGTCGCCCCCCCACGCGGCCGTGGCCGCCCCAAGCTGGGCGTGGTGCCCAGAGAAATCACCTTGCTGCCCAGACACTGGGACTGGCTGGCCACGCAACCGGGCGGCGCATCCGTCACCCTACGCAAGCTGGTCGAGCAAGCACGACGCAGCCAGGCGGGCCCCGACGGGATTCGAGAGGCGCAAGAACGGGCCTACCACTTTATGTCGGCCATGGCCGGCGACCTTCCGCAATTCGAGGCCGCCAGCCGCGCCCTGTTTGCCCAAGACCAAGCCCTGCTCACCACGCTGACCCAGCCTTGGCCTAAAGACATTCAAGCCCACATCGTGCGTTTGAACACCCCCGACGACGCGACAGACTAAGCCGTGGTTGTGACCACAAAAAAGCCAACCGCTTGCGGTTGGCTTTGGATGCTGTTCGGTGCTTATTCGTAAGGCACGGCGTAGATTTTCACCCGCTCAATGCGCTGGTTTTCCATCTCGATGACCTCAAAGCGCCAATCCTGA
>JAGNPU010000308.1 GCA_017989485.1 Neisseriaceae bacterium | reverse complement strand
TTTCTGGGCTGAGTATTTTTGCGGTTTCACCCATAAACCGCACCCCCGCCACCACCAGCGTGGTGGCGGGATGGTCGTGACCAAACCGCGCCATTTCCAAAGAATCGCCCACGCAGCCGCCGGTGGCCATGGCCAAGTCTTGTAGCTCGGGGGCGACATAATAATGCGCCACCAGCACCGCATTGTGCGCCCGTAGCTGCGCCTGAATCTGCTCGGCCAAAACCGGTTGCTGGGCCAAAGGCACCTCATCAACCACCGTGGCCCAAGCCTGCTTAATGCACAAGGCGTCGAGATTGGCCCCGTTTAAGCCAGGTTGTTCATAATCCACCGCCTTATTTTGGCCTTGTGTCCTCATTGTGACGCTCCTTTTTATTTAATGCTCTATTTGAGCATAAACAGCAGACGGACACAAGCAAGACCTGTGTGCCCTAGGCTAAGACAGCCACAAAACGGTCGAATAGGCGATGGCAAACTGACCGGTATAATAGGTCAGGCAATTCACCACAATGTGGCTTTTCACCCAGCGTGGCGGCCCAAAGTACAGCTGGCTCAAGGCCAAATCAGACACCAAAAACAGCACGATGCCCCAAACAAACAGCATTTGTCCGGGCACCAAGATGGGGCGATCCCACGCCAGCAGCGCCGACAGCGCGAAGCTGCCGCCCAAGACGGCGGTGTACACCAGCGTGATTGGCCTAAAGCGACCATAATCCAACCCCATGGGCCGCTCTGTCGCCAGGACAAACCCGACGATCACGAGGCTTGCCAGCCCGGCCAGCGCCCACAGCGACACCGCCGGCTGAAAGGCAACGGCCAAGGCCAATAGATAGCAAACGTGGGTCAGGATGAAACAGCCAAAGCCCAAATAGCTATATGCCGCATCCTGCTGCGGATGGCGCAGCTTGAGCTCTAAAAACAAATCACCCCAAAAAGCCAATAACAGGCCGAGAAAAACATAGTGCGCATAGCCCCATTCTGGGCTTAAGGCACCGCCTAAAATAGGGATGCTCAAAAAGGCGGTGCTGCACGCCATTTTCAACCCCACCGTCACGGCATCCACTCTTTGGGTTTTATACGCCGTATAGGCCAACATCAGGCCGCAGGCAACGAAGAATAATGTTTGCATCTGCTACGCTCTTTTCAAAATGCTGGCCAACGGTTTAGGCCCATATGCCCATCAGCATATCAAATTAGCCTATGCCCTGACCACTGTTTTGGACCCCTCCCGCATGAATCAGGCCCACAAAAAAAGCCACAATACTGTGGCTTTGTCCTCAATCCTAGCGTTCCTTAGCCAACGCCCGGCCCCATCAGCCGCCCTGATCAAAAAACCACTAGGGCATGATGGGCGCGGTGGGCACCAATACCGTAAACAGGTTCGGCTCACTGACCACGTAAATACGGCCATGTGCGCCGATGGCAACGCCTTCTGGCTGCGGCATCGGCAATGTAAACCCATTGCCGGCATCGGGGTTAATGCTGCGCGACTGCAACAGCGCGCCGTCTAAGGACAGGGTAAAAATCGTCTGCGCCTCATCGCTCAACAGCAGCAAATGACGCCCCACGGGATCAAACTCCACGCTGGACAGGTCGGTGGCAAACTCGGTGCCCACCAGCAAGTGGCTTAAATCCTCATGCACTACCGGCCCACCGCTCATCAACCCCTTCACCGCATAAAGGCCTCGACTGTCTTTTTCCTTGACCACATAGAGGGTGTCGGTTTGCTCGTCATAGCCCATGCCTTCAGGCCCACTGTTGCGCTGCTTCACCATCGGCAAAGGGTATTTCAATGCCTGACTCGCGTCGATGCGCTCACCGTCGGCCTGTGGCAAATCCAACACCACGATGGTGCGTTTTTTCTCTTGCAACACCGCAACCTTATTGTTGCCCAAATAGGCCACGCCTTCGGTGTCGGAGGCACCGCTAAGCGGATGACGCCGCAGCAGCTTGCCCTCGGTACTGAGCACCAGCAGCGTCCCCGGCCGATTCAAGACGGCAACGAGCTGATCGGTCTCGGCCATATAGGCCAGTCCGGACAGGTTTTGATCAACCCCAATAATGGGTTGTCGATCAATACTGACGGTTAGGTGATTTAAATCTGGCCCTAAAGCGGGCTCAACGTGGGCATTGGCATCGCCCCAAAGCGGCTTGGCCTCATCACCACAACGAGTGAAGACGCACTCAAGGTGATAGGGCAAATGAAAAAACCGAATCGCCACAAACGCACAGCCACCGACCACCAACAGGCATAGGCACACCACCAAACAACGCCAAAGGCGGCTGGTGCGCTGAGTTACGGGGAAAAACGTCATTGAACACAACCTATGGTGGGAAAAAACAAAAAAAACAGTAATTTAGTCGTGCACTGGCTTATGGGGCCGCGCATAGGCGACACCGCCTACGTCACACATTATTTTAATCGACACGCCTCATACAGGACGGCCTAGCCCATATCCTGCCACAGGCAAAAACTTAGGGCAAAAGATTTATACATTTTAAATCAAATAAATTGAGACCGCCCGATGCCCTCAACCACGAGGCTTAAATAGGTTGAAACAACGGCTTGCCGCAGATAGGCATCACCCTTGAGTCAACCGAACCACTTCTCGATTAAGGCATGCGCTTTAAGCACATGCGCTTCTTTTATATACGCGGCCGTGGTGGCCAAGGCGGCCAACAGCACCCCCAAATCATCCCCATACCCCACAATGGGCACAATGTCAGGCACGCCATCCAATGGCGAAATAAAATAGCCCAAAGCCCCCAACATTGCCACTCTCGCCCATTTAGGCGTGTCTGAATCTTGCGCGGCGTAATACAGCTTGAGCGCCGGCGTCAATACCCCCACCCCTGCCACCTTGGCGTATTTTTGCACTTTGCGCCAAAAGCGGCCCGCCTCATAATGGGCTTCATACGCGGTACGATCTGGTTTCATCAACGGCTCCTTGTCCACATGAGCGGGACGTCACATCACAGTGTAGGGAAGAACCCTGACCTGCGCCATGTGTTTGTTGCCACCCGTGCTTCAGCGTTGCTCACCTTCTTCTAGGATCAAGCCACCACAGTGACGCTTTGGCACCAGCAGGCACAAAACACCTTCAGGCAACGCCTAAAGAGGCCTAGCACGCCAAGCTTAAGGGGCAATCGCCACCTAAAAGAACAAAAAAACCAGCAGGGCACTCGCCCGCTGGCTTATCGACAGACATGGGCCGTCACGCCCACATCAAAAAAACCACACTCATGGATTTAT
>JAGNPU010000307.1 GCA_017989485.1 Neisseriaceae bacterium | reverse complement strand
ATGGAACTATCGTGCAAATCGTGGTGTCAAAATTCATGTAATTGAGTTGGACGGCAAGCCCAAACAGGCCCCTAAGCGCACAGCGTTTAGGGGCCTGTTTGCGATGGGCCCTATAGGCTTTGCCGAATATAGGCAATCTGGTTTTGGTCATAGAGGCCGTAAATTAAGGACAGCATGGCGATCAAATCTTCAGAATACTCCTGCATGCGTACGCTCATGATGATGGGTGAGGTGGCCTGGGCGTCACTGAGGGGCAGAAAGGTTAAGTCAGCTCGGCCCATGCCTTTGAGGCTGGTGGGGACGATGGCCACGCCTTCGCCCGCGGCGACCAGGCCGATGGCAATTTGTAATTCCCGTACCTCTAAGACATTGGTTGGCTGGAGCCCGGCCTCGTGAAAAGAAGCCAGCACTTGATCGGCAAGGCTAGGTCTGGGGGCTTTAGGGTAGAGGATGAGCTTTTCATCCAGTAAATCCCATAGGGTGATGTTGGGGTGTTGGCACAGCCGGTGGGCGCAGGGTACGGCCAGCATCAGGGTTTCTTCTCTGAGCACGATGCGGCGCACGTTCGGGTCTTGTAGGCGGATGCGGCCAAAGCCAACGTCAATGCTGCCGGCCTTGAGTGCCGAGAGCTGATCTAGGGTGTGCATTTCTTGCAGGCTCAAGGCAATGTGGGGGTAGCGTTGCCGATATTCATGAATGATTTTGGGCAGCATGCCATACAGCGTTGAGGCAACATAGCCTATGGTCAGCGTGCGCTCGGTGTGGCCTACCCGTTGGGTCATGGTTTTGAGCTCGTTCATCTTGGCCAGAATTTGCTGGGCGTGGGCGTAGAAAAAATGGCCGGCCTCGGTCAATTGCAAAGGCCTTTGTTCGCGTTTGAACAACACCACCCCAAGCTCGTCTTCTAGCTGTTTGATTTGGCGGCTAAGCGGCGGCTGGGAAATAAACAAGGCCTGCGCCGCCTTGGTGAAGTTTTGGGCGTCGGCGACGGCAATAAAATAACGCAAGTGTCTTAATTCCATCTTGATACCTTTTAAGTATGTTGTCGATGCGCAAACGGTCTTAGACGCAGACTCAAAATCGCTTTATGGTCAATCATGTTTGGCTTGGGGTGATTTGATGATGATGAGTTTACCCTTTTTAATCAATCGTTTTTAATGGAAAGCAGAAGCTTTTTGTCTATGGCTTCATCATACATGATAACAAAGGCACCATGACGACATGGTGGCCGCCATGCATTTAAAGCATAAGGAGAAAGACATGACCCTATCACACGCGATACAACCACAACCGGCCACACTGGCACAGCAGGTGGCCACGGTGGAACAATTTTTGGTAGAAGATCCGGCCAAAGGCACTTACCGGCTACATCGGCAGGCGTTTACCGACGAGGCCTTGTTTGCGTTGGAAATGACCCATATTTTTGAAGGCAATTGGCTGTATTTGGCCCACGAAAGCCAAATACCCAACGTGCATGATTATTACACCACCACCATGGGCCGCCAGCCCATTTTGATCGCCCGCAACAAAGAGGGCGTCTTGAATGCCTTCATCAATGCCTGCTCTCATCGAGGCGCTATGCTGTGCCGACACAAAAAGGGCAATAAGGCCACGTACACCTGCCCGTTTCACGGTTGGACGTTTAACAACAGCGGCAAATTGCTCAAGGTCAAAGACCCTAAAGAGGCAGGTTACCCAGAAGGCTTTAATCAAGAGGGCTCACATGACTTAAAGCAAATCGCCCATTTTGAAAACTACCGGGGCTTTTTGTTTGGCAGCTTGAATCCTGATTCCATGCCCTTGAGCGCCTATTTGGGGGAGGCCGCCAAAATCATCGACATGATCGTGGATCAATCTGCAGATGGGTTGGAGGTGTTGCGCGGTGCGTCTACCTATACCTATGACGGCAACTGGAAGCTTCAGGCCGAGAATGGGGCAGATGGGTATCATGTGTCGGCCGTGCATTGGAATTATGCCGCCACCACGGCGCACCGCAAAGAGAAAGACGTGTCCGGCGCCGACCCGATTCGCGCGATGAGTGCCAGCGGCTGGGGCAAGCAAGGAGGGGGATTTTATTCGTTTGAGCACGGCCACCTGTTGCTGTGGACGCAGTGGGCCAACCCAGAAGATCGGCCTAATTACGTGCACCGAGACGCTTATGTGGCCCAGTTTGGTCAAGCCAAGGCCGACTGGATGATAGGGCGGTCGCGTAATTTATGCCTCTACCCCAATGTGTATTTAATGGATCAGTTCAGCTCACAAATTCGGATACTGCGGCCGCTGTCGGTAGACAAAACCGAGGTCACGATTTTTTGTATTGCCCCCAAAGGCGAGGCCGCCGAGGCGCGGGCGCAGCGCATTCGTCAGTATGAAGATTTTTTTAACGTCAGCGGCATGGCCACCCCAGATGATTTAGAAGAGTTTCGTGCCTGTCAGCAAGGCTATCAGGGCACGGGCCTGCCTTGGAATGACATGTGCCGAGGGGCGGCGCACTGGGTGACGGGGGCGGATGAAGCGGCCAAAACCATTGATTTAAAGCCCTTGCTCAGCGGGGTCAAAACGGAAGATGAAGGCCTGTTCACGGTGCAACATCGCTACTGGCTAGATGAAATGAAGAAGGCCATTTTGGCGCAGGGAGAACGGGCATGAACCGCTTAAGCCTGGCGCAGATACAGGCCTTTTTGTATCGGGAGGCGCGGCTGTTGGACGACAAGCGCTGGGATGATTGGTTGGCCTGCTACCACGATGAGGTGGCATTTTGGATGCCCGCCTGGGACGAGGACGATGCGCTGGTGAGCGATCCACAGCGGGAAATCTCGTTGATTTACTATCCCAATAAGCAAGGGTTAGAGGACCGTGTGTTTCGAATCAAAACCGATCGATCCAGTGCCACCATGCCGGATACCCGCACCAGCCACCAATTGAGTAATATTGAGATAATGGCCGATGACGGTGATCAGGTGACGGTGCGGTTTAACTGGCACACGCTCAGCCATCGCTATCAAACAGACTATGCGTATTTTGGCTATGCCCTGTATGATTTGGCTGTGGGCGGCCCCACGCCGTTGATTACCCGTAAATATGTGGTGTTGAAGAATGATTACATCCATCAAGTCATCGACATTTACCACATTTAACCCCTAGTTAGTCTGCGTCAGGCGCCAGTCGCCTGACGGTTTTGTCTTGTGCCTTAATCAGCCCCGCCACAGAGCAGGGCGGTTGTGCCAGGCATTTGTGCTTATAGAGGAGCGCTGCATGTCCGT
>JAGNPU010000306.1 GCA_017989485.1 Neisseriaceae bacterium | reverse complement strand
GCCTTAGACAAGGGGCTATCGGCCCGATGCAACACGCACACCTGCAGGCTCAGGCGCTCAACCAGGGGATGGATCATGGCCTCTGGCAGCGCCTGCTGCGCCGAGAAAATGTCGGTGATGCTGCACCCTACGCCCTGTTTCACAAACTCGGCCGCCATGTGATAGGTGTTGACGTTGATGGTGGCGGGCGCAAAGCGACGATACTCGGCAATCAGCGCCGCCAGAGAATCGGCACCGGGGTGAACCCAGCGCGCCTGGTCAATATCGGCCAAAGCCATCGGCCCCGGCTGCGCCAGCGCATCCACGTACACCAGCGGTGCCTGCGCAATCGGCAACACGCTGACGCCACCTTCTATGGCCAAATTAAAGCTAATGCCCAAATCCAACTCGCGGTTTTGCAACAGCTGCACCAGGTCTGCCGTGTGATGGGTGCCGACGTTGAGCGTCATGGCCGGGTTTTGCTTTAAGAACAAGGCCGTCACCTTTGGCACCAGGCTCAGCCCTAAGCTCGGCAAACAGCCTATGGTCAGCCTGCCGTGAGGGTTGGCTGCCAGGTTTTCAGCCAGGTCTTTTAACCCATCCAGGCCTTCATAAATCGCCTTGGCTTGGTCAAATAAAAGATAGGCCTCTTGCGTTGGCAACAGCTTGCCACGGATGCGCTGAAACAGAGCAAAGCCTAGCCGCAATTCGGCGTGCTTGAGCGCCTTACTGGCCGCTGGCTGAGAGATGTGGAGGGTTTCTGCGGCGCGGGTCAGCGAACCGCAGGTCATGACGGCATAAAAAATTTCTAGGTGGCGCAGGCGCATAAGCTTCTCTTAACCCAAAGTAAGGGCGCACAGTGTAGCAGCTGGGCGCCGTATCCGCACAAAAACGCCCTCGAACCAGGTCGAGGGCGTCCCTATCATCCCGATGAACATTAGGCGAAATAGCTGCCGATCACCATGAAGACTTTAATCAGGGTGCTGTTGGCCAAATCCACAAAAAACGCCCCCACCATAGGCACCACCAAGAAGGCCTTATGCGATGGCCCATAGGCCTTGGTAATCACCTGCATATTGGCAATCGCCGTGGGCGTGGCACCGAGGCCAAAGCCGCAATGGCCGGCGCTCATCACCACGGCATCGTAGTCTTTGCCCATGACACGGAAGGTCACAAAACAGGCAAACAGCACCATGACCACGGTTTGTACCGCCAAAATCAACAGAACCGGCAACGCCAAATCGGTGAGCTGACCCAGCTTTAACGACATCAGGGCAATGGCCAAGAAGAAGGACAGGCACACATTGCCCAGCACGTCGATGGTTGGCTCAAACACCTCATGGCGCAGCCCATGGGTCAGCAGATTGCGTAAGATCACCCCAACAAACAAGCACCAGACAAACGTCGGCATTTGCATCACGGTGTCTTTAAACAGGCCGTCGATGTAGCTGCCCAAAGCCATGCTCACGGCCAACATACCCACGGTTTCGACAATATTGGCGGCGTTGATGCTGCGCTTGATTTGCGGCTGCTCAAACTGTTCTTGCACCGGCTCAGCGGCGGCGTCCACGCTGGGGGTTTTGACCTTTTTCAGCAGATGGCGCGCCACCGGGCCGCCAACCAGCCCGCCTAAGACCAGGCCCAAGGTGGCGCAGGCCATGGCCAATTCCAAAGCCCCTGTCACCCCATACTGCTCGCTCAGCACCGGCGCCCAGGCGGCACCATTACCGTGGCCACCAGAGAGCGTGATCGAACCGGCAATCAGGCCAATAAACGGGTTTTGGCCCAAAGCCAAGGCCATGCCCATGCCGACCACGTTTTGCACAAAAATCAGGGTGGCCACGGCCAGAATGAAAATCACCAGCGGCTTGCCCCCTTTAAGCAGGCGAGAGAAATCCGAGCTCAGGCCGATCGAGGTAAAGAAGGTCAGCAACAACATGTCCTGCAACGGCTTGTTGAAGTTGACGCTGATGCCCCATAGTTGATACACCACCAAGAACCCCAGCGCCACCACAAACCCACCGGCCACGGCCTCGGGAATATGGTTGCGTTGTAAAAATTTGATTTTTCTCACCATTAAGGTCCCCAGCAGCAAGGCCAAGCAGGCAGCAGCAAGGGTAAGATTGGCATCTAATGTCATCATGACGTTTTCCTTTGTAAACCTTTTTTATCTGTCGTCATCACCCAAAAGCCGTATCGCTCTGGATGGCGCATATGGGTCACCCACTTCGTCAAGCCGACTGAGCGTCGGCGCGGCGGGTTAGCCCAAGGGACAAACTATAAATCAAGGCATATGACACGGGATAATGAGTTTTTGACCAGCACCCATAACCCTAGGCTATGTTCAGCCCCTCTGGCTCGGCCGAGCAGGCACGAAAAAGCCCCACCACCGGCCTCCATCCAGAGGCCCAGCAGTGGGGTCGATCAGATGGCGATCAAGCCCTAGGGTGGTGGCTTTGGTAGATTTTCTGTAGGCGCTCTTTGGCCACGTGGGTATAAATCTGGGTCGACGCAATGTCGGCATGGCCCAACAGCATTTGCACCGTGCGCAAATCGGCGCCGTGATTGACCAGGTGGGTGGCAAAGGCGTGGCGCAACACGTGGGGGCTCAGCTGCTTAATCCCCGCCATTTCGGCGTAGCGCTTGACGATCATCCACGCCAGCTGGCGGCTCATGCCGTCCTTCTTTTGGCTCACAAACACATAGTCACAGCCCTGGTGGCTGAGCAATATCCCGCGGGCGCCGCCCATGTACAGAGCCAAATATTCGCTGGCTACCTCGCCCAGCGGCACCATGCGCTCCTTATTGCCCTTGCCCACGGTTTGCACCACGCCCACCTCTAGATTGATCTGGTTCAGCTGTAGCTGAACCACCTCACTCACCCGCATGCCGGTGGCGTACATGACTTCCAGTATCGCCTTGTCTCTTAAGCCATGAGGGTTGCCCAAGTCTGGGCCGGCCAGCAGGGCCTCGATTTGGGTTTCGGAAATGCTCTTAGGCAGCTTCAGGCCTTGCTTAGGGGCCTTAAGCTTTTGACAAGGATTGTCGTTGCGCTTGCCATGGTCGACCAAGAACACAAACAGCCGCTTGCACGCAGACAGGGCCCGGGCCTGCGAACTGGGCTTTTCCGTGACCACATAAATGGCGGAACGCAGGGCATCTACGCCCACGTTGCGCCAGCCGTAGCCTAGGTCGAGCAGGCGTTTTTCCACCTTGACCAAGTCGCGCCGATACGCCGACAGGGTGTTTTGGGCCAGCCGTTCACTCAACCACAAATGGTCTAGC
>JAGNPU010000305.1 GCA_017989485.1 Neisseriaceae bacterium | reverse complement strand
GAATAGCCATCAACAGACCATGATGATCAGCACACACAGTCGCTTAAAAAGGCCGCTTGGTTCCATTCAGGCCAAATCCTCAAGCCTTCACCCCCAAAAACGCATGACCTTCCCCTTGCCAGCACCTAAAGCATTTACACTACTAGCCTGATGACGTAAGCTATTCACAGCTGGCCACCAAAGAAGTGGCCGCACACGATAAAAACAAATGAGAAACCCTATAGTCTAGAGGACAAACCTATGTTCGCATTGCTCACGCAGGCCAGCGTCAAGCTGGTACAGCGCTATCTCCCGTCACCCTTTATTTTTGCCCTATTGCTGACCTTTTTCGTCATCATTGTCGGCATGTTGTCCACCCAACAATCCCTATTCGCCATGATCGACCACTGGCACGGCGGCCTATGGAGCCTGTTTAATTTCGCCATGCAAATGGCGCTAATCTTGGTCACCGGCTACGCCCTCGCCCGCGCGCCCTTGGTGAATCGGCTCTTAGACCGACTCGCCAGCCTGGCCAAGACGCCCGGCCAGGCCATTGTGTACGTCACCCTAGTGGCCTTGGCTGCCTGCTGGCTGAACTGGGGCTTTGGCCTAATCGTCGGCGCCGTCTTTGCCCGCGCCCTGGCCCGCCAGGTCAAAGGCGTGGACTACCCCTTATTGGTGGCCTCGGCCTATTCCGGCTTTTTGATTTGGCATGGTGGCCTGTCCGGCTCCATTCCGCTCGCCTTGGCCACGGCCGGCGACGACCTCGCCCGCCTGTCCGGCGGCGTCATCACCGCCCCGATCAGCACCGGCGACACCCTATTCACGGCCCTCAACGGCTTCATTATTGCCGGCCTGGTCATCGGCCTGCCCCTGCTTAACCGCGCCATGCACCCTAAGCACCCAACCGTGGTTGACCCCGCCTTAATGGTGCAGGCCCAAGCCAAGATACCAGAGCGCACCACGCCGGCCCAAAAAATCGACGACAGCCGCCTGGTGGCCTGGCTGGTGTTGGCCATTGCCCTCATCGCCTACGCCCAATACTTCAGTAAAAACGGCTTTGCCCTAGGCCTAAACGTGGTCATCGGCCTGTTCTTATTCCTAGGCCTGTGGGCCCACAAAACCCCTGAACGCTATATGCGCGCGGTTGAGGACAGCATTCGCGGCATTGCCGGCATCGTCTTGCTGTTTCCGTTTTACGCTGGGGTCATGGGCATTATGGGTGGGGCCAATGCCGAAGGCGTGTCGCTGAGCTCACAGATTACCGAAGCGTTTATTTCCTGGTCGAATGCCAAAACCTTCCCCGTATTGGCGTTTTTAAGCGCAGGTTTGGTCAACGTCTTTGTGCCTTCTGGCGGCGGCCAATGGGCCGTACAGGGCCCGATTATGTTGCCCGCAGGTCAAGCCTTAGGCGTGTCCCCGGCAGTGTCGGCCATGGCCATCGCCTGGGGAGACGCCTGGACCAATATGATCCAACCGTTTTGGGCCTTGCCCCTCTTGGGCATTGCCGGCTTAGACGCCCGTGCCATCATGGGCTATTGTCTGGTGATTTTATTTTACGCAGGCGCTTTGATTGCCAGTGCCTTTTATTTATTTGGTTAAACATAAGAACAGAACTGAGGAGCACTAAATGAACAAACAGTATCCAGATGCGGCCACGGCCTTGGCTGACATCGTCCAATCAGGGCAAACCATTGCCGTCGGTGGCTTTGGCCTGTGCGGCATTCCTGAGGCCTTAATTGTGGCCTTGCGCGACAGCGGCAAAGACCAGCTGACCTGCATCAGCAACAATGCCGGCATCGATGACTTTGGCCTAGGCATGCTGCTGAAAACCAAGCAAATCTCAAAAATGATTGCGTCTTACGTGGGCGAAAACAAAGAATTTGAACGCCAATTCTTAAGCGGTGAGCTCGCCGTTGAACTCACCCCTCAGGGCACTCTGGCCGAAAAACTGCGCGCCGGTGGCGCAGGCATTCCTGCCTTTTACACCCAAACCGGCGTGGGCACGCTGGTCGCCGAAGGCAAAGAAATTCGCCAGTTCAATGGCAAAGACTATGTGATGGAACACGCCTTAACCGCCGACATCGCCCTGGTAAAAGCCTATAAGGCCGACAAGGCCGGTAATTTAATCTTCCGCAAAACCGCACAAAACTTTAACCCACAGTGCGCCATGGCCGGCAAAATCACCATTGCCGAAGTAGAAGAGCTGGTGGAAATTGGCGAACTAGACCCTGATCAAGTTCATTTACCTGGTATTTACGTGCAGCGCGTGGTGGTCAACGCCCATCCTGAAAAACGCATTGAACAACGTACCCTCACCGTAAAGGAAGCCTGACATGGCCTGGAATAAAGCACAAATGGCACAGCGTGCCGCACAAGAATTAGAAGATGGATTTTACGTCAACCTCGGCATCGGCTTGCCCACCTTGGTGGCCAACCACATCCCTGACGACATGGACATTTGGCTCCAGTCTGAAAACGGCCTACTCGGCATTGGCGCCTTTCCCACGGAAGAAACTTTAGACGCCGACCTGATTAATGCCGGCAAGCAAACCGTGACCGCCCGTCCGGGCGCCTCTTTTTTCTCCAGCGCCGACTCCTTCGGCATGATCCGCGGTGGCCACGTGAATCTGGCCATTTTGGGGGCCATGGAGGTGTCTGAACAAGGCGATCTGGCCAACTGGATGATTCCGGGCAAAATGGTCAAGGGCATGGGCGGCGCCATGGATTTGGTGGCGGGCGTGCAGCGCGTCATCGTGCTGATGGAACACACCACCAAAACCGGTGACCCCAAAATCATCCCTCAGTGCACCCTCCCCCTCACCGGCACGGGCGTGGTCAACCGCATCATCACCGAGCTTGGGGTGTTGGACGTGACCGACGCCGGCCTCAAGCTGGTGGAGCTGGCCGAAGGCGTCGACTTTGACGCCCTACAGGCCGCCACCGGCGTGACCATTGTGCGCTAGTCTGGCTGAAGCAAAAAAAAGACCGCGGCCCTTAGGCCTGCGGTCTTTTTTACGTGTGGGCACTGGCCTGTTTTATTTAAAACTTACGGTCGCGCCTGCCCGGCGCAGGGAGATAAAACGATTGGCGCTTAGGGCTTTATTTAATCTCACCACGTTCATGCAGCAGTGAAGTACCGTCCCCTTTTAGCCGCCGAGTCAGGTTCTAGCGGGCCAGATGAAGCAGGCAAACGCTTGTGGTGGCCGACCACGCTTTTATAGGAGGCGCCACTCTTGCCTGCGCTGGCTCGCTAGGTCCTGGGGAGGGAACCCCTTGGGCCGTA
>JAGNPU010000034.1 GCA_017989485.1 Neisseriaceae bacterium | reverse complement strand
ATGCATGGCAACGTAGACCCAGCAGAAGGCGCCGCCCTGTCTCCCGTGCACACCCTGGGTAAATACAAGGGCGACCCGGACTTCATGGCCTCTTTGGCGCGTGGCCTATTGGTGATTGGGGCCTTTTCCAAGCAGCGCCGACGCCAGACCATTGCCGACCTGGCCCGCCACACCACCCTGCCCCGCGCCACCGTTCGGCGCTGCCTGTACACCTTAAAAGCCTTAGGCTATGTGGATAATCAGGACAACTTATACTTTCTTCGCCCTAAGGTGTTAACCCTAGGCTATGCCTATTTGTCTTCTACCGACCTGGCCTTAACCGCCCAGCCCTTTTTAGAACGGGTCAGCAACGAGGTCAACGAGTCTAGCTCTTTGGCGGTCCTAGAGAACGACACCATTTTGTACGTCGGCCGCTCCCCCACCAAGCGCGTGATGTCGGTGGTGCTGACCGTCGGCAGCCGCCTGCCCGCCTATTGCTCCTCCATGGGCCGCGTGGTGCTGGCGGCCAAAACCGAAGCCCAGCGTCAGGCCTATTATCAGCGGGTGAAGCTGCTCCCCCTGACCGAACACACGGTGTACAAGCCTGAGGCGCTCGAACCCATCATGCAACACACCCTCACCCAAGGCTATGCCATCGTGAATCAAGAGTTGGAGCTAGGCCTATGCTCCTTGGCCGTGCCCATTCACAACGTGGTGGGCGAGGTCGTGGCCGCCATGAACATCAGCACCCAATCATCTCGCTTTAGCCCCGAAGAAATGGTGGACGCCCTATTGCCCTCCTTGCTCAGCGCCGCAGACGACCTGTCTCAGCAGCTGGGCATGTAACAAAACCCAATAAAAAGCCGCCCCACGTTCAACGTGGGGCGGCTTGGTTTCCAACAGCCTTAACGGGCTATTTGCCTTTCAGCTTGTCCGGGAACTCCATCTCGCTGTATTTCACAAACTTGGTGCCCTTGGTCCACTTATAGCCAAACCAAATCAGGAAAAACAGGGGGATGCCAATATAGGTGGTCGTCACCTTCATCCAGTCGATGTCATCGCCCATCAGCGACTGAAAGTCTTGGCCCAGCGCAATAATCAAGCACAGGGCAAAGGCAAACAGCGGCCCAAACGGGAAGAACTTAGAACGGTAGGGCAGCTCATTCATGTCGCGCCCCTGCGCCACAAAGCCGCGGCGGAAGCGATAATGGCTGACCGCAATCCCCAACCAGGCAATAAAGCCCGTCATGCCCGAGGTATACAACAACCATAAATAGACCTGCTGGTTGCCAAACATTGAGGTGAGGAAGCACAGGCCGGCCACAATAGTGGTCGCATACAGGGCATTGCGTGGCACGCCATTGGCAGACAGGCGGGCAAACACCTTAGGTGCCTTGCCTTCGCGCGCCAGCGCAAACAGCATCCGCGTCGAGGCATACATGCCGGAATTACCCGCCGACAGCACCGACGTCAAGATCACCGCATTCATGATGGCCGCGGCCGACAGAATCTCAATATTATTGATGATGAGGCTGAGGCCGGCATTTTTAAACACCATGGTAAATGGGCTGATGCTGACGTCTTCACTGTCGTTTAACAAAGAAGGGTCGGTATAGGGAATGATTAGGCTGATCACCAAAATGGCAAAAATGTAAAACAGCAAAATACGCCAAAACACCTGACGCACCGCCCGCGGAATATTTTTACCTGGGTCTTCTGATTCTCCTGCCGCAATGCCGATCAACTCGGTGCCCTGGAAGGAAAAGCCCACCACCATGGCCACGCCGATCATGGCCGACAAACCGCCGGCAAAAGGGGCATCCCCAATGGTCCAGTTTTGCCAGCCGGCATTGGGGGCGCCGTCCAAAATACCGAAGATCATCAGCGTGCCCACGCCAATAAACACCACCACGGTGACCACCTTAATCAACGAGAACCAATACTCGGCTTCGCCAAATCCTTTGACCGACACATAGTTGATCAAGAAAATTATGCCCAAGAAAATGGCGCTCCACACCCACATCGGGCTGCCAAACGGGCCGGTGTCAAACCAATAGCTGACCACCAGCTGGGCGGCCACCAGGTCGACCGCCACGGTCACGGCCCAGTTGTACCAGTAGTTCCACCCTAGGGCAAAACCAAATCCCGGCTCGACGTATTTGGCGCCATAGGTAGAAAACGAACCCGACACCGGCATATACGCCGCCAGCTCACCCAGGCTGGTCATCAAGAAGTAGACCATTAGGCCGATGAGGGCATAGGACAGCAAGGCCCCGCCAGGGCCTGCCTGAGAGATGGTGGCCCCAGAGGCCACAAATAAGCCTGTGCCGATCGAACCACCGATGGCGATCATGGTTAAGTGACGTGCTTTTAACTCACGGCGTAATTCGCCGGATCCATTGTCTGTAGCCATTAAAAACCTATTTTTGAATAATTATTTTAAAAAGTCAGGGTCTTGATACTGAGGATGAGGATAACGATAAAACCCCTCACCCGTTGCCACACCCAGCTTGCCTTGGTCTATGTAATTGGCTTGCAAATAGGCAGCCAATTCACCAGAGGCCTCGTCGCCTGTCGCTTGTGCGCGGCCTAAAGCTATATTATAAGCAGTTTTCACACCAACCACATCCAAAATTGCAAAAGGCCCCATGGGCGCGCCGGTGGCGATCATCCACGTTTTGTCTATGGTGGCCGCATCGGCCACGCCCTTAATCAGCAGGCCTAGGCCAGCGTTGAGCAAGGGCACCAACAATGTGTTTAAAATATACCCAGCCTGCTCTTTGTGTAAGGGCAAGGCCACCATGCCAATCGCGCCTGCAAAATCAACCACCTGCGCAAACACCTTCGGCTCAGTGGCCGCATGCCCCATGATTTCGGCCGTATTATTGACCCAAATCGTGTTGGCAAAATGCAGGGCCAAAAACTGGCCGGGCCGCCCGGTGGCCGCCGCCATTTGGCTGGGCAACAGGGTCGAACTGTTGGTGGCAAACACCGTATGTGCCGGCGCCACCGTACCCAGCTGCTGGTAAAATGCCTGCTTGATGGCCAAAACTTCAGGTATGGCCTCAATGACCAAGTCGGCCCCTACCACCGCCTGAGCCAAATCATCGGCATAGCCAATGCGCGCAAAGGCGGCCCCAACGGCTTCGGCACTGGCCCCCAAATCACGCTTATACGCCTGCTGCAATTCGGCAAAATGGTCTCTGGCCTGGGCCAACGATGCCGCATTTAAATCGTATAGGCACACTGGATAGCCATGGTAAGCACACTGAAAGGCAATTTGGCTGCCCAACACGCCCGCCCCTGCCACCGTCACATATTTGAAAGCCATAACCAATCCTCTTTAAATATTTAGCATATAAACAGGATAGCAGGTTTGATTTACATCGGCATAAATAAAAAAACCTCATCGCAATGATGAGGTTTTCAGCCTAAGTCAACCTTAGGCTTCTTTAGGCGCTTCTACTTTAGGACGCAAACGCAAGCCCAGCTCGCGCAACTGCTTGTCGTCCACTTCGTTCGGTGCATTGGTCAACAAGCACTGAGCACGTTGGGTTTTCGGGAAGGCAATCACGTCACGAATCGACTCAGCACCGGCCATGAGGGTCACCAAACGGTCTAGGCCAAAGGCCAAGCCCCCGTGAGGCGGCGCACCAAACTTCAAGTTGTCCAGCAAGAAGCCAAATTTGTTTTGCTGCTCTTCGGCGCTGATGTTCAAGGCCGCAAACACTTTTTCTTGTACTTCGGCGCGGTGAATACGGATAGACCCACCGCCGATTTCCCAACCGTTCAACACCATGTCGTAGGCACGGGCCAGACAGTTGGCGGGATCGGTGTTCATCAAGTCTTCATGGCCCACTTTCGGGCTGGTAAACGGATGATGCATGGCCGAGTAGCGGTTGTTTTCTTCGTCATATTCAAACATGGGGAAGTCAATCACCCACAGTGGACGCCATTCTTTCACAAAATAGCCGTTGGCCAAGCCATGTTCGTGGCCCACTTTAATGCGCAAAGCGCCAATGGCCTCGTTCACCACGGTGGCTTTGTCGGCACCAAAGAAAATCAGGTCGCCGTCTTGGGCACCGGTTTTGTCGATGATGGCCGTCAGCGCCGCAACCGACAGGAACTTCACAATCGGTGACTGCAGGCCGCTGGTTTCGTCATTGGTGATGTTGGCTTTGTCGTTCACCTTGATGTAGGCCAGGCCTTTGGCGCCGTAAATGCCCACAAACTTGGTGTACTCATCAATTTCTTTACGGCTTAACTTGGCGCCATTCGGCACGCGTAGGCCCACCACACGGCCATTGGCCATGTCGGCCGCACCGCGGAACACTTTAAACTCTTCCGTTTTCATCACGTCGGTCAATTCGGTAAACCGTAGCGACACGCGCATGTCTGGCTTGTCAGAGCCGTAGTCAAACATGGCATCGGCCCACGTCATGCGCGGGAAAGTGCCTAGGTCCACGCCCATCACGTTTTGGAAAATCTGTTTGGTCATCGCTTCGGTGATGTCCATGATTTCCTCTTCGTTTAAGAACGAGGTTTCCAAATCGATTTGGGTGAATTCTGGCTGACGGTCGGCGCGCAGGTCTTCGTCACGGAAGCACTTCACGATTTGATAATAACGATCAAAACCAGCAACCATCAATAATTGTTTAAACAACTGAGGCGACTGTGGCAGGGCAAAAAACTCGCCCGGATGAACGCGAGAAGGCACCAAGTAGTCACGCGCGCCTTCTGGGGTCGAGCGGGTCAACATCGGGGTTTCCACGTCGATGAAGCCTTGGTCGTCAAGATAGCGACGCACGCCCATGGCCACCTGATAGCGCATGCGCAGGTTTTTTTGCATTTCAGGACGACGCAGGTCGATCACGCGGTGGGTTAAACGCACGTTTTCAGACAGGTTTTCGTCGTCTACTTGGAACGGCGGCGTGGCCGCAGCGTTCAAGATCTCAATGTTTTTGGCCAAAATCTCGATTTGGCCCGACACCAATGAACCGTTGGTGGTGCCTTCTGGGCGATTGCGCACCAGGCCGGTAATCGACAACACGAATTCATTACGCGCACTGTCGGCGGTGGCAAAGGCTTCTGGGGTATCCGGATCGATCACCACCTGCACCACGCCCTCACGGTCGCGCAAATCAATAAAAATCACCCCACCGTGGTCGCGGCGACGGTGCACCCAACCTTTAATGGTGACGGTTTGGTCTAAATACTGCTCGTTAATCAAGCCACAATAATTGGTACGCATACTCTGCCTTTTTACTTTTAAATATGAATGCTGAAGCGGGTTACATGGCTTCAGTATTTACTGTTCATCACGCTGCGTCGGCGTCGACACAACATCTTTAGATTCTTGCTTGGCTGCTTCGATGGCGGCATCCACGGCAGACGCGTCTTCAGCCTGCTCGCCTGGCACCACCATCCCGAGGGAAATCACATATTTCAAAGCCTCATCCACGCTCATGTTGATGTCGCGGGTATCAGACTTTTTCACCATAATGTAATAGCCCGAGGTGGGGTTAGGCGTGGTCGGCACATACACCGTCACGTATTCTTCAGCCGCCTGTCCGGGCGCTCTGGGCGTCAGGCTTTGGCCAATTTGTGGCGGCACAGTCCCCGTCACAAACGCCACCGTCCAAGCCCCCTGATGAGGAAACTGGACCAACAACGGCGTCTTAAACGACTGACGTGAATCAGAAAACAATGATTCCGACACCTGTTTGACGCTGGAATAAATGGATTTCACGATGGGAATACGGCCCAAAATGGCATCCCACACCAAAATCATGCGTCGACCCAACACGTTGGCCGCAAACATGCCGGTCATGAACAGCACCAGCACGGTCAACACCACGCCTAGGCCAGGCACATCCCAGCCAAACAGCGCCTTTGGTTGCCACATCACGGGCAGCAGGCGAATGGTGTCGTCTAGGGTTGAGACAATTAAAGACAAAACCCAGAACGTCACGGCAATCGGCATCCACACCAACAAACCCGTGATTAAATAACTCTTAACCGAAAACTTCTTAGAAGACTTCGCAGGTTTTAACTCTGCCATTCATCCCTCAACTTCTTTGTTATCCGGCCAAAGACACGCTAACGTCTTCAAACCCTTGTTCGATGAACTCAAAAACGCAGCGCCTTGCGCGCTGACAATGCCTGAGGCAAGCGAACATTATACTCAGAAACACCACATTAAACGAGGGATTTTGGCAATTTATTAAAAGCCCGTCCAGTCGTTTAACATGATCCCGAAGCCTAAGCCCTGCTGCTTGTGGTTGTAGTCGAGCAGGTTCTCACCATAACCATTAAAGTAGCGCACGTAGCCGCGTAATTTCCCATTCAGCGGAAAGGTATAATCCAACTGCAACATGCCGCGATTGTACTCAGGGTTGTAGCGCGCCGTGGCCACCACGGTGTCTTTATTGCGGACATACAACACCTTAAGGTCGCCATAGCCCATGTAGTGGCTAATGTCCGGATTATTATCGTCTTTCGCCGGAATGCGCCACCAAATGCGCGGCATAATGCTCCAATTGCCCTTTTCTATCCCCGCCATGGCGTAGGCACGGTTCCATGAACGGGACCACGGCTCACTACGGCCATTCGACTGATGCACCAAACCGGCCCCCATCATGCGCAGCTTAAAGCCAAAGGGCAAATCCAAGCGTGCGGGCTGGGTAATGAACACTTCTGGCTCATAGTCGGTGTTGCGAAACGGTGCCGACCAAGCATGGTTATACACCTGCCAATTAGACTGCTGTGAATAGGCAAACCACAGGTCGGCGCGGGTATCAAACAAATCTTCCCAAACCTTGGTCTTAAACGACAGCTGGAATTTGGTCTCCACCCGCTGCATGTCCCCACCGTACATCGGTGCCGTCCCCAAAGAGGGGGTGTGCGGGGCTTCGTTGGGCCGGTGCATCATCCACAGCGGCATCAGGTAATTCGGCTTGTGCGTGCGCAGGCTAAACGTCCCGGCTGGGTCATTTTGGTACAAATCATAGGTTAAGCTCAGGGGCGTATAGGCCTCAGCAATGTCGGCAGGCACGGTGTCGACCACAATGGGGGGATCGCTGACCACCCGCGTTTGCGGCACGGTTCGTTCTGAGCCATCGGCATCTGTGACCAAAAGCGCAACATCTGTGCCTTCAAACGCGTCTTTAGACGAGGTAAACACCTTACGTAAATCAATGGCAGGCTTTTCTTTTTGCGCCAGAGGCAGTTTGGCCACCTGTTCAGCGTCGCCAAAATCCGTCACCATCAGCTTATCGTAACAGGCTAGACGCCCGGCATTCTCGGTAATCGTGGCGCAAAATTTAAAGGAATCGGCCACAAACGCCTTGGTTTCGCCCCATACCAAAGGGCTGCCCAACAGCAATGCCGCCCATACTGCCTGATTCATCGTTCGTTTTTTATACGCCATACCCTACACTTTCATGATCCATTATTCATTGATGATGCCGACCGCCCTCGCCTAAACGATTCAACGGTAAAGAAAAAATCATTGTCTCACAAAAACCACGTATCGAAACAGCCCAACACGGTTGCATAAACGACAGGCAATAAAAAAGGCTCCGGATACCGGAGCCTTTTAAATTCATCAAACCATTAGGCCATGGCTTTGATTTTCACTGACAAACGACTTTTATGTCGTGCAGCTTTATTTTTGTGGAACACGCCTTTATCAGCAATGCGGTCCATCACGCGCGTTGATTCACGCAAAGTAACTTGAGCAACGGCTTTATCGCCACCCTCAATTGCTTTGATTACTTTCTTTACTGCAGTACGAAACGCAGTACGCAAACTGGCGTTATGGGCGCGTTGCTTGAGCGCCTGACGTGCACGCTTACGAGCTTGTGCGCTATTGGCCATGGATGTCTCCTAATTAAAATATAAGTATTCTGTAAAACACGGCATTTTAATAACTTTACCAAGTTTTGGCAAGTTTAATTCCGTCTTTTCTCGATATTTTTCTATTATACCCTCTTATTGGTCAAAATTATAGCCCTGATAAACCTTCTTATTTTCCAATACCTTACTATGGCCTCGCCTTTTGTCCCCTAACGTCAGGCCCATCGGGCAATCGGGCCCGCTTGAACAGACGCACAAATTGTGGCGCCATGACGAACGGTGTACACTTCCCGTTTCTTCCTGATTCAGACACAGACGCCACATGAATTTATTACGCACCCTCGCCACCGTCAGCAGCATGACCATGGTTTCCCGCATTTTGGGCTTTGTTCGCGACACCATTATTGCCCGCGTGTTTGGCGCCGGCATGGCCACCGACGCCTTCTTTGTGGCCTTTAAATTGCCTAATCTGCTGCGTCGTATTTTTGCCGAAGGGGCGTTTGCCCAAGCGTTTGTGCCCATTTTCTCTGAATACAAGCAAACCAAATCCAAAGAAGCCACCCGCGCCTTTCTGGCCCACGTCGCCGGCTTATTAAGCCTGATTTTGGTATTGGTCACCGCCCTTGGCATTCTGGCGGCCCCCTGGGTGCTCTTTGTCTCTGCGCCGGGCTTTGCCAGCGACGCGGACAAGTTTGAGCTGGCCACGCAAATGCTGCGCATCACCTTTCCTTATATATTGCTGATTTCGCTGTCGTCCCTCGTGGGCAGCGTGCTCAACGCCTTTAGCAAGTTCAGCATCCCGGCCTTTACCCCCACGTTTTTAAATATTTCCTTCATTATTTTCGCCCTCTTTTTGACGCCCTACTTTGACCCACCGGTATTGGCCCTGGCTTGGGCGGTGTTTTTTGGCGGCATTTTACAGCTGTGCTTTCAGCTGCCCGCCCTACACAAGCTAGGTTTCTTGGTCTGGCCTCGCCTTAACTTTAAAGACCCCGCCGTCTTTCGCGTGCTCAAACAAATGGGCCCCGCCATTTTGGGCGTGTCGGTGGCGCAAATCTCTTTGGTGATCAACACCATTTTCGCCTCGTTCTTGGTTGCCGGCAGCGTGTCGTGGATGTATTACGCCGACCGCCTGATGGAATTGCCCACGGGCGTTCTGGGCGTTGCCCTGGGCACGATTTTACTGCCGACGCTGTCGCGCCACGCCGCCAGCAAGTCAACGGAACAGTTCTCACAGCTACTGGACTGGGGCATCCGCCTTAGCCTGCTGTTGGCCCTACCGGCCGCCGTGGGCCTGGCCGTCCTGTCTTTTCCGTTGGTGTCGACGCTGTTCATGTACAACGAATTCACCCTGCGCGACGCCCACATGACCCAATACGCTTTAGTCGCCTACGCCTTTGGCCTGGTTGGCCTTATTTTGGTCAAGGTATTGGCACCCGGCTTTTACGCCCGCCAGAACATCAAAACCCCGGTTAAGGTGGCCATGTTCACGCTGTTCATGACCCAGATCATGAACCTGATGTTTGTCTGGAAGCTGCAGCACGTGGGCCTGGCCTTGGCCATTGGCCTCGGCGCCTGCCTCAACGCGGGCATACTGTGGTTTTTGTTGATCAAGCATGGCATTTACCAGCCCAAGCAAGGCTGGCTGGCCTTTTTAAGCAAAATCACCATCGCCCTGGTGCTCATGGGCGGCAGCCTGTGGGCCGCCAACCACTATCTGGCGCTTGACTGGATGGGCAGCGGCACCCTACGCGTGCTTCAGCTCAGCGGCCTCATCACCCTGGCCGTTGCGGTCTACTTTACCAGCCTATTTGTGCTGGGCTTCCGCCTTAGCCACTTTAGGCGCGCTGAAGTCGGCTAGACGGCAAACGCACAAAAACCACCGCTCGCGGTGGTTTTTAACTATGGTTTGGTTAACGCCGCCTCTAAAAAATCATTTGTTAATCTCACTACGCTAAAACATTAGTGAAGTACTGCCCCCTTTTAGCCGCCGAGGCAGGTTCTAGCGAGCCAGATGAAGCAGACAAAACGTTTGTGGTGGCCGACCACGCTTTTATAGGAGGCGCCACTCTTGTCTGCGCTGGCTCGCTAGGTTCTGGGGAGGGAACCCCTTGGGCCGTAGGCGCAAGGGGCGGATCAGCAGGGGTGGCCTTTTCTTTGCATACTTTCTTTTGGCCACCCAAAAGAAAGTCTGTCGCCCTACAGGGCGAAAGGCAACGACCGATCCATAGCAAAATAGCCGAAGCATTGCTGATAGGCTTTGAGCTTAATCCTAACGGCCATCAGGGCCCAGCCTACGGCTGGCTGGATCCCCGCCTGCGCGAGGATGATGGCGCTTAGGGACACGCTGGATGAGTTGCCGCCAACGGCCCGAGCTAGGTAAAAAACCAAATAAACCATGGCTTAGTGACGACGAACACGCGGTCGCGTGGGTCACCACGCGACGCCAGCAGAACCATAAACAGGCCATGCTTGCCACACGGCCAATCACCCTACGCCTTAGGCCCGACGCAAACGGTGCATCAGCCAAAACGTGCCGCCGGGAATAAAGGCGCACAGCGCCGCCACAGGCCCCCAGCGCAAAGGCAGCTGGGTGCGCAACAGCGCCACCACCAGCGCCAGCAAATACAGCAAAAATAAGCCGCCGTGCACCGGTCCCACCCATTGATTAAATGCCGCCACGCCAAAGCCATATTTCAGCGGCAAGCCGATGCACAACAGCAATAGCAGGCTGCTGCCTTCCATTAAGGCAATCACGTGTAAAAAAGTGGGGGGGTGACGC
>JAGNPU010000304.1 GCA_017989485.1 Neisseriaceae bacterium | reverse complement strand
ACAAGCCCTTGATTTAAAACTATGGCTTATGTCGAAGGTGGCTTTGTGTGTGTTTGAGTTAAATATGAGTATAGGAAAGTAAAATGTTCTGTACAATAATCTATATTTTGTTCTTTGTTGCCTTTTTGGCAACACCAAAGGAAGCCCCATGCTGACCGTGCACAACCACCGCATCCGTTATTTTTACGAGGCCATTAAGTTTGGCGGCATTCGGGCCGCTGCCGACGCGCTCAACGTCGCGCCGTCCGCCATCAGCCGACAAATTACCCTGCTAGAACAAGAGCTAGGCACGCCGCTGATGGAGCGGGGCATTAAGGGCGTGGTGGCCACAGAAGCGGGCGAGACGGTATTGGCCTATTTCCGCAAGCACAGCGAACACCAGCAAGACCTGATCGAGTCGCTGTCGTCCTTAAAAGGCCTGACCATGGGGGAAGTCATTATTGCCTCCGGCGAAGGCTATATTCGCCTATTGGCAGAGCCCATTGCCGCCTTTTCGGCCCAATACCCCAACATCAAAATCAAAATCAACGTCCGCGGCAGCAATGACGTCATGTCGCAAGTCATCGACAACGAGGCCCACATTGGCGTCGTCTACAACCCCAGCAACCACCCCAAAATTCGGGCCCATTTCGAGGCCAAACACCCCCTGTGCGCCTTCCTCAACGCCGACCACCCTCTGGCCCAACAGGCCCAGCCCATAGACTTACTCGACCTTGCCCACGAACGTCTGGCCTTTGCCGATGCGTCTCACGGCATCCGCCAAATCATCAAGAACGTGGAAACCGAAATGGGGCTATTGCTGTCCCCCACCTTGGTGTGCAATCACTTAACTTTATTGAAAAAATACGCCATGGAAGGCGGCGTGACCCTACTGCCCGACTTCATGTTGCATGAAGAAGATCAGCCCTATTTACAGGCCAAACTGCTCACCCATCCCGCCTTTAACCAAACCAAAACCAAAATCATCACGCGGCTGGGCCGACAGTTGCCCCCGGCCGCCAGCATCATGCTCAAACTGCTGGTGCAGACCATGAAAAAAATATAGGCACAAAAAAACCACCCCTAGGGTGGTTAGGCTGCCGGTTGTGCTTTACAGCGGATAATGCCTAGGGCCTGTTTGCATCGTGATCCAGCGCAACTCGGTGAATTCAGCAATCGATGCCTTGCTGCCAAAGCGGCCATAGCCGCTGGCCTTCACGCCGCCAAACGGCATTTGCGCCTCATCGTGTACGGTGGCGCCGTTGATGTGGCAAATGCCGCTGTCAATCTGTTTGGCCACGCGCCAGGCCTGGGCCAAATGCTCGCTAAACACCGCCGAAGACAGGCCAAATTCACTGTCATTGGCCAAGGCGATGGCGTCTGCCTCGGTGTCAAATCGCTGCACCGTACACACTGGGCCAAACGACTCATCTCGATACAAGGCCATGTCTGGGGTAATGCCCAACACCACCGTCGGCTGCATGGTGGTGCCCTCGATACGAATGCCCAAGGGGATGTTGGCGCCTTTGTCCTGCGCATCTTGCAACAGTGCCGCCACCCGCTGGGCCGCCGCGACGCTTTCCAACACCCCTAGCTGATGCGCCGCATCGCGAGGATCGCCCGCCACAATGGCGCCCACTCTGGCCAATAGCTTGTGCTCAAACTCAGCGGCGATTTTGGCGTCCACCAGCACCCGCTCCGTCGACATGCAAATCTGACCCTGATTAAAAAATGCGCCGAACACCACGGCGTCAACGGCGGCATCCACGTTGGCCTGATCCATCACCAAAACGGGGGCTTTGCCGCCCAGCTCCAACAGCACTGGTTTTAAGTGCCTTGCCGCCTGCTCGGCGATGATGCGCCCAACCCGGGTCGAGCCGGTAAAATTAATCCGCTTCACCAAGGGATGGGCCACCATACGGGCCACGATTTCAGGCGCATCTTCGGGCGCATGGGTGATCACGTTGACCACGCCCTCCCCCAAGCCCGCCTCAGACAAAACGGCACCGATGAGGGCATGCACGCCAGGGCAGCCTTCCGACGCTTTCAACACCACGGTGTTGCCACAGGCCAAGGGCATGGCCAAGGCCCGCGTGGCCAAAATCACCGGCGCATTCCACGGCGCGATGCCCACCACCACGCCACAGGGCACGCGTATGCCCATGGCCATATTGTCCGGCGTATTCGAAGGGATGATGCTGCCGTCAATTTGCGTGGTCATGGCGGCCGCTTCACGCAGCATATTGGCGGCCAACATCACATTAAAACCATACCACGCAGGCGTTGAACCGGTTTCTGCCATGCCGATGGCCAAAAACTGCGCCTGCTTGGCGTCCATCAAGTCTGCGGCCTTCAGTAGGCGCAGGCGACGCTCATTCGGCGTCAGCCCAGACCACGTCGCAAAGGCCCGATGCGCCGATTCAATGGCCTGATCAACATCCGCAATACTGGCCGCAGCCACCACCGAAGCGACGCTGCCATCAATTGGGCTAATTCGTTCAAATGTGGCGCCCGTGCTGGCTGGCCGCGAATCGCCATTAATCAACAGTAATACTTTTTGCATGATTCTGCCCCTTGTCATAATGCATTCGTATCGAGAACAATGGATGCGCCATCCGCATCAATCATTCACACCATCATGACATCTTATGGCCAAACCAAGTAAAAGAAAAAGCGTGTTTTGAGCATACGAGAAATACCCCTGCAACATCACCGGCAGACATGGGCACCATCCTCTTCGTTCATGAGGTGACCATGACGACACTTGCGGACATCGCCGTACATTTGCTGACACAATGTGCCTAGTTTCGCCCTCGCCCAATGCTTACAATAGGCCTTTCTTTCCTTCCAGAGCCCCGCTATGAATACCCATTACCACAGCTTCATTTTCTTAAGCGCCATGCTGTTGTCTGCCTGTGAATCCGTCCCCAACTGGCGTCAAGACGGCTTTAACCAGCACCAAGCCCAAAACCAGCTGGCCGATTGCGAATACAAAGTTGGCATGAAAAAACAGCGCCTCGACCCGCATCAGCAAAAAAAGCTGGTCGACAGCTGCATGCAAAGCAAGGGCTTTCGCTACCACGGCATGACCACCCAACCGAAAACGTATTGATGACCATAAAAAAGCCTGCATTCATCAGCATGCAGGCTTTCGGTGGCTGACCCAGCATCAGATGGATGCGATCATGTGGCTTATACCTTATCAATCAAATCATCCAAACGTCGCATGCTTTCAGGCCTAATTTTGGCCAAAGCCAACGCGTACACATAGCCCCCAATGGCAAAACC
>JAGNPU010000303.1 GCA_017989485.1 Neisseriaceae bacterium | reverse complement strand
AAAACGTCGGCAATCAGGTGAGCCAATTGACGGGTTTCTTCTTCCTTAAAGCCACGCGTGGTGATGGCTGGCGTGCCCAAGCGAACGCCAGAGGTCACGAATGGTTTTTCTGGGTCGTTAGGGATGGCGTTTTTGTTCACGGTGATGTGGGCTTTACCCAAAACTTCTTCCGCCAGCTTGCCGGTGATTTTTTTAGGCTGTAGGTCAACCAACATCAGGTGGCTGTCGGTGCGGCCAGAAATAATGCGTAAACCACGTTCGATCAAGGTATCGGCCAAAACCTGGGCGTTTTTCTTCACCTGTTTGGCGTAGGCTTTAAAGTCGTCAGAAGCCGCTTCTTTGAATGACACCGCTTTGGCCGCAATCACGTGCATTAATGGGCCGCCCTGTAATGATGGGAAAATGGCCGAGTTCAATGCTTTGGCGTGCTCTTCGGTGCGGGTCAAGATGATGCCGCCACGAGGGCCACGCAGGGTTTTGTGGGTGGTGCTGGTCACAAAGTCAGCGTAAGGCACTGGGTTAGGGTATTCGCCACCGGCGATCAAACCCGCATAGTGGGCCATGTCGACGAATAGGTAGGCACCTACTTTGTCGGCGATTTCACGGAAGCGAGCCCAGTCAATCACCAATGAGTAAGCCGAAGCGCCGGCAACAATCATTTTAGGCTTGTGTTCTAGGGCCAGTTTTTCGACTTCGTCGTAGTTCAATACTTCGTTTTCGTCCAGGCCATAAGTGATGGCATTGTACAATTTGCCAGAAATGTTCACTGAGGCACCGTGGGTCAAGTGGCCGCCGTGGGCCAGGCTCATGCCCAAAATGGTGTCACCAGGCTTCAATACGGATGCGTACACCGCTTGGTTGGCCTGTGAGCCTGAGTGTGGCTGTACGTTGGCGTAAGCAGCACCAAACAGCGCTTTCAAACGGTCAATGGCCAGTTGTTCGGCCACGTCTACGTATTCACAACCACCGTAGTAACGTTTGCCAGGGTAACCCTCAGCGTATTTGTTGGTTAAGTAAGAGCCTTGTGCTTCCATGACGGCGTAGCTGACATAGTTTTCAGAAGCGATGAGTTCAACGTGGTCTTCTTGACGCACTTTTTCTTGGGCCATGGCTTGAGCGAGTTCAGGATCAAACTGGGCAATCGTTACTTGTTTCGAAAACATAAAAAGTCCTTTGCTGATAGATCAGTTGGCAAACGGCCAGTGGTGGCCTGTATTTATGGGGTTAGATATTCTAGCCTATATTGCCACGATTTTGGGGGGAATATAAGCCAGATTAATGCTTCTTTTTAAATGAGTGGTAACTGCTTTTTTTGGATTAAGCACAGCAGTTGCTGGCAACCATCCAGAATAATTTGATAGGTTTCGTCAAAATCATGAGTAAACCAAGGGTCTGGCACGCCGGCCACGGAAAAGCGCTGACACAGGTCGGTCAGTTTGAGGACGTTTGCCTCCTCGCCGAGGCACGCTGCCGTGTCAATGGCATTTTGTTCGTCCATGACCACAATGTAGTCAAAGCGCTGCTGATCCTGAGGCACGAGCTTGCGGCTGCTGAAGTTGGGCAGGCTGATCTGGTGCTGTTGCAGCTGGGCGCGGGTGCCAAGGTGTTCTGGCTCGCCATCGTGCCAGCCTGAGGTGCCGGCGCTGTCGACGCTGATTTGATCTGCTAGACCCGCTTCAGCAACCAGATGCCGCATCACCCCTTCGGCCATGGGCGAACGGCAAATATTGCCTAAGCACACAAACAGCACCGATAGCTGGGTTGGGTTCATGACAGCTGTTTTCCCTGAGTCAATGGATTGACGCTGCCGATGGTCACGGCGGCTTCATAGCTGGGCAGGGCAGCCTCCAGCGGCAAAATGTCTTGGCACAGGCGCACGTGTTCGACCTGGCACTCTACCAAAAGCTCTAAGACGTTTTGCAAAATCAATTCCATATTGTCCAACGGCGACAGCGGCCAGGCAAACACCTGTTCCGGCAAGCCGTAGTTGCTTTCGGTGGCGTTAAACGAAAACAAGAGGTTGCCGCCTTCCTGTGGGGCAATCACCACACCAACGCGGCCGCTTTGTAGGCGCACGGCACGAATGGCGTTGCCGGCAAAAACGTCTAAGGCCATTTGCAAACGCATTTTGCCGCCTTCAACCATGGCGTTAAACACGGGGTAAGGGGGCAAGGGATTGGCGAAAATGGTACAGCCGGCCTGTTTGAAGTGTTCATTGAACACTTGCATCAGCGGTAAGGCTGCCTGGCGCAGGGCGCTGCCCAAGGACAAGGTGTTGGCTGCGTCGGTGTAGCCTAGGGCATACACGACTTCTACCGACTGGCCTTCAGGGGCGTGCAGCACGCTGGCAGGTAAGGCATCTAATAGTGATTGTGCGGCGGTGGCGTCTTCTTTGGCCTGATACCACCGGCTGGCTTTAATGGCAGAAAGAGCGGTCGCCGACAGCAATTCTGGGTGCCAATGGATGGCGTCCGTCAAATCAGTGACGCCATGGGTCTTGAAACATTCATTAATGGCCGCAACTGGTGTTTGTGGGCTTAGCTGAGCGGCCTGTTGGGCGCCGGCGACCACAATAATGGGTAGGGCGAACCATTGAACTTGTTGACCACTTTTGGGGACTAAGCTGGTATTGAGGGCTTGCCAAATGGTTGCATAAGTTTTTTGGTTGGGCACCATAGACAGGGCCACGGAAAGGCCTAAAAAATGGTCTTCGTCCAGCATGCGATTAACCGCAGCCTGTAGTTCGGTTGCGCTCAGGCTTTTGTCGGCCTGAGTGGTGGCATTCAATATCATGTTGGCGTGGCGGAGTAATTCGTTGCCAGGCGGGGTTGCTGGATAGAGTCGTGGGTCTGTGATGTGCTGTGCTAACGATGTAAACATGAAGTCATCCGCCGAATTAGGGTAATGCCTCAATTATCGCACAAAACAGGCGGGTTGTTTTTTCGGTTTAAATGTGAGAATGTTCATTTTCAATGCCATTCTTAGGTTTTTTGCGTTCGAATTTATTCTTAATCGAATAAAGAGGCGTTTTTTTGAGTGGTTTAATAAATAAAATACAAATAACGCTTGCTTTTTGTTCGTTTATGGAAGATAATGATCTTCATCAGGTGGCCTCTAGTGTCACTTGATAGTTTCTCCTCTATTTCTCCTTTGTAGACTTGGCGCATACCTGATTAGGTATGCGCGTTTTTTTTTGTCCGTTTGAATTCACTCTGTAAACCTTATTAAATAAAGGGATTTATGGCCATGAGTGGCCCTGGCCAGTCA
>JAGNPU010000302.1 GCA_017989485.1 Neisseriaceae bacterium | reverse complement strand
TACCCCCACCACGCCCATGACCTTGAGCGGGCCAGCCAAGGGCCATCCGCTGATGCGCACGGCGGCAGACAAGCGGGGTGAAAAAGTATTGGGCACCATGCAAAACTGCGCCAACGGCCAAACCCCGTGGGGCACTTATTTGACCTGTGAAGAAAACTGGTCTGACATTTTCGTGAAGGCCAGCGGCGAGATGACGCCGTTGGAAAAACGCTATGGGATTGCCACTAAGGACAGCGGCTACCGTTGGTCAGAAGTGGACGAACGCTTTGACGTGTTGAAAAACCCCAACGAGCCGAATCGTTTTGGCTGGGTGGTGGAAATCGATCCGTTTAACCCCAAGTCCACGCCGGTGAAGCACACGGCGCTGGGCCGCATCAAGCACGAGGGGGCCACCATGGCGGTGGCGCCAGATGGCCGCGTGGTGGTGTACATGGGCGATGACCAAAAGTTTGAGTACATTTACAAATTCATCAGCACGAAAACGTATCAGCCGACCAACGGCGCCGCCAACATGCGCTTGCTGGAAGAGGGCACGCTGTACGTGGCCAAGTTCAACGAAGATGGCTCTGGGGCGTGGTTGCCTTTGATTTATGGTCAAGGCCCGCTGACGAGCGCCAATGGCTTTCAGGATCAAGGCGAGGTGTTGATCAATACCCGTCGCGCCGCCGACCTGATGGGCGCCACCAAAATGGATCGGCCAGAGTGGATTGCGGTTGACCCCACCCGTGCCGGCAGCGTGTACTGTACCCTCACCAATAACAACGACCGGGGCAAAGACGGCAAGCCGGGCACCGACGCAGCCAACCCGCGTGCCAACAACCTGTTTGGCCACATCATCCATTGGCAAGAACGCCAGGCCGACGTGGCGCAGCTGGCCTTTACTTGGGACATCTTGGCGCTGGCGGGCAGCCCGTTTGCGCAAAAAGCAGAACACCAGGGCAATCTTGTCGGCGATGCCTTTGGCAGCCCCGATGGCTTAAGTTTTGACCATAGAGGGGTGTTGTGGGTGCAGACCGACGTGTCGTCGTCCACGCTGAACCTAAAGGACTACGCTGGCATGGGTAATAATCAAATGTTGGCGGTGGTGCCCGAAACCGGTGAGTTCAAACGGTTTTTAACCGGGCCTAACGGCGCTGAGGTCACCGGCATTGCCTTCACTCCAGACAACCGTACGCTGTTCATCAACATCCAGCATCCGGGAGAGCCAGCGGACGGGCCGTCCGACCATTTACAGCCGAAAGGATTGTCGAGCTGGCCCGACGGCCCAAGTGGCGGGCGACCCCGCTCGGCCACCGTGGTGATTCAAAAAATCGACGGGGGCATTATCGGTTCATAACCATAGGGCCATGGCATAAATATTATAGAATATATTGACATAGGTTAATCGCGCGCATGTTTGTGACATGGGCGCGATTTTTTTAGGTGTTTGATTTTAAATAAAGGCGTAGTGTAGGGCTTTGTTTTAAAGACTTTGTCATGGGGTCTAGCCCATTGACAAGAGGGAAGGCGAACCTCTATAAAGTAAAGTGTGTATTAAAAAAGCATTTTTACCAACAACCCTGTAAGGCGAGGAGTGTCTCAATGAAGCGATTAAGAGATTGGCTGCTGTGGGGGCTAGTGGTTTTGGCGGGGGTCTCGGCATTTGTGACCCTGGCCGTGAGCCGCAACGAGCCCATTAACGCAGTGTGGATTGTCGTGGCGGCGGTGGCGGTGTATTGCATCGCCTATCGTTTTTATAGCCTGTTCATTGCCAACAGCGTCATGCAGCTAGACGAGCGGCGGATGACGCCTGCAGAGCGACACAATGATGGCCTAGACTATGTGCCCACGCATAAAGGCGTGCTGTTTGGCCATCACTTTGCCGCGATTGCGGGTGCTGGACCCTTGGTGGGGCCAGTATTGGCCGCGCAAATGGGGTATTTGCCCGGCACGCTGTGGATTATTTTTGGCGTGGTCTTTGCCGGTGCGGTACAAGACATGATGGTGTTGTTCATCTCCATGCGTCGCGACGGTCGGTCTTTGGGTGAAGTCATCAAGCAAGAGCTGGGCACCGTGCCCGGCATTATTGCGTCCATCGGCATTTTGATGATTATGGTCATCATCATGGCGGTGCTGTCGCTCATCGTGGTGAAGGCCTTGATTGGCAGCCCGTGGGGCACCTTTACCGTGGCCATGACCATTCCCATTGCCTTGTTTATGGGCATTTACACCCGCTTTATTCGCCCAGGCAAAATTGGCGAAATCTCCATTGTTGGGGTGGTGTTGCTGTTGGCCGCGATTTACTACGGCGGCCAGGTGGCGACCAGCTCATGGGGGCATTACTTTACCTTTGATGGCGTGCAATTGACCATGATGTTGATCGGCTATGGTTTTGTGGCGGCCGTTTTGCCGGTGTGGCTGTTGTTGACGCCGCGCGACTACCTGTCGACCTTCTTGAAAATCGGCACGATTTTGGCCTTGGCCATCGGCATTTTGTTTGTGGCGCCTAACCTGCAAATGCCCGCCTTGACCAAGTTTGTGGACGGGACCGGTCCCGTGTTCTCGGGCAACCTCTTCCCCTTCTTGTTCATCACCATTGCCTGTGGCGCCGTGTCTGGCTTCCACGCCTTAATCTCTTCAGGCACCACGCCTAAAATGATTGAGAACGAAACCCATGTGCGCATGATCGGCTATGGCGGCATGTTGATGGAAAGCTTTGTGGCCATCATGGCCCTGGTGGCGGCCAGCGTCTTGGACCCAGGCATTTACTTTGCCATGAACAGCCCGGCAGCCTTAATCGGCACCAATGCCGTGGACGCTGCGGCCGCGGTGACGCAAATGGGCTTTGCCATCACGCCGAACGAGCTGACGCAAATGGCCATCGACGTGGGCGAGACCACAATATTGTCGCGTGCCGGTGGGGCACCGACCTTGGCCGTGGGCATGGCCCACATCATGCATCAAGCCTTAGGCGGCAAGGAAATGATGGCGTTTTGGTATCACTTTGCCATTCTGTTCGAAGCCTTGTTTATTTTGACGGCCGTTGATGCGGGTACCCGCGTGTGCCGCTTCATGATTCAAGACCTAGGCGGCATGTTTGTGAAGCCGTTTGCCAACACCGAGTCGTTGCCGGCGAACCTGGTGGCCACCGGTTTGGCCGTCGGCCTGTGGGGCTATTTCTTGTACATCGGCGTGACTGATCCACTCGGGGGCATTAACTCCTTGTGGCCGCTCTTCGGTATTGGTAATCAAATGCTGGCGGGTGCGGCGTTGATCTTGGCCACCGTGGT
>JAGNPU010000033.1 GCA_017989485.1 Neisseriaceae bacterium | reverse complement strand
ATAACCATCAAAAATAATGATGTAGGCACACCAAAAAATCGTGAGCCAATGAAATTTTTGAAACTTCGCCCCATCAATGATGGGACTGACGTCCAACACCTTAGGTTCTACAGATTGTGTCATCTCTACGCTCCTTTACAGCCATTAAAATAGTTTTTTTGGTGTTTATACAACTCATACAGCAGCCATATAAGGACTTGTCTCTGGTTCTCGTTGCAAAGACAAACCCTTATGATGCTTTGGTACGGAAACACACCACGACCGCCACGAGGCATGGGCTCTACGGCAGGTCGGCTATTTTAAATTTATTATTATCAATTAATAACTATTAACATAAAATGAAGTTCACTTTTTCATACAATACAATACCATAGAATATTTACCGAAAGGGTAAAATAATGACAAACACCCCTTCACGGCCACAGCCAAACCACAGCCATAAAAAAAGCCCCGTTCCTAATGAACGGGGCGAAGTCATGGTCAACATAAACACGATAAACGTTAGTGGCCACCTTTGGCTTTAATGATGCGCATCAGCATCTGATCGCGCCAGCGGCCGCGGCTATCCCAATCGGCCAAGGGCAGTAGTCGACGCCGCTCGGCAGCAACGGTGGCCACTAATTCAGGCGTCCAAGGGTCATTCTGGCCACGCTGCTGGCCCATACGCGCATAGGCAGGGCCCATATTTAAGGCATGCTGGGCAATCCCGCCGCGGGTATTTAAATCAACTGTTTCAAATGGGCCAATGGCGGCCCAGCGTAGTCCCAGGCCGCTGTGCATCACCTTATCTAAATCCGCAACGCTAACCACGCCATCTCGAACCAGGCAGTAGGCCTCACGCAGCACGGCGCCTTGCAGCCGATTAAACACAAAGCCTTCAATCTCTTTGTTAAGCCGTATCGGCACCTGGTCGACGCTGTGCAACAGCTCGACCAAACGCGCGACCACGGCGGCATCGGTAAACGGCGCGGGCACCACCTCAACCACGGGGATTAAATGCGGTGGATTGCCTGGGTGGGCCACCAAACAACGGGCGCGACCGGCTAGGTCGGCGGCAAACTGAGAGGCCATGAGGGCAGATGAAGCACTGGCCAAGATCACGCTGGCTGGCGCTAAGGCATCCAATTCGGCAAAAATAGCCTGCTTTAAGGCCAAACGCTCGGGGACACATTCCAACACCAGTTCGCAGCCCGACACCAGGTCGGCCAGGTCGGCCACCACCATGATCTGCGCCAAAATAGCCGTCGCCGTCAGGCTTAACAGCCCGGCCTGGGCCAGGTTGTCTACCCTGGCCGTAATCTCCTCAGCCACCCGCCCACGCGCTTCAGCGTCAGGGTCATACAGGCGCACCTTGCCCCCAGCCCGAGCAAACACCAGCGCAAAGCTTAGGCCTATGCTGCCGGCGCCCACAATGCCCACTGTCGTTTTAGACATCGGCCACCCCCACTGTCATGCCACCACAAACATACAGCGTTTGGCCGGTGACAAAGCCGTTGCTCGGCTGCAGGAAAAACATCACCGCATTGGCCACGTCTTCAGGCTCGCCCATGCGCTGTACCGGAATGGCGTCAACAATGGCCTGAGTGCGCGGATGGCCGGGCGGATTAGCGCGCTCAAACAGTTCGGTACGAATCGGGCCGGGCGCCACCGCATTGGCGGTAATCCCATGCTGTCCTAACTCTAAGGCCCACACCCGCGTCATGCCGATGAGGCCGGCCTTTGTGGCGGCATAGGCGCTGCGCTGCGTCTTGCCTAGGGCAGCGCGGGACGACATATTGACCACGCGCCCAAAGCCCTGGGCCTGCATGCCTGGCAATAAGGCTTGCAGGCACTGCAAGGCCACGCGCAGGTTGAGGGCATGAGCCAAGGACAGCTCGGCCAGGGTTTGATCCGCCACGCTGGCGGGCACCACCACGCCCACATTGTTCACCAGACGGGTAATGGGGCCGCCGGCCAGCGCCTTTTCTAAGGCCAAAGCGGTTTGTGCCTCATCGCTCAAGTCGGCGACGATGTCGCCCTCCAGCCGATCAATCACCACCGTCTCATAGCCCTGAGCCTGGCACTGGGCCACAACGGCGGCACCGATGCCGGCCATGCCGCCGGTAATCAACACGCGTTCTTTCATGATGTCTCCTAAACAGTTGCCACGGGCGTCAGAGGTGAAGCAATCGCACCGGGCAGGTTTAACGGTGGTGCGGTCAGTAAAAATCGCTGCCGCCCATGGGCCCGCAGCCAGTTGGCCAGCGGGGTCAAGCGCCATAACTCACCCAGATGCAGGCCCAGCTTGAAGAGGCAGTGCTCATGTAGTGGTAAGGCCGCACAACAGTCACCGCCGTCTTCAGCAGGAAAAGCTTCGACCGCATAGTTGTCGGCGGCAATGGCAGCAATTTTGCTGTCGCTCAACCACTGCAGCAGGCGCTGGTCTCGCCCATTTAACACCGCGCCATACTGATGCAGCACGGCCTCATCTGGGGCCTTGTTCATGCTCAATATTTTTTCTGCAAATCCAGTGTGCAGGCATAAAATATCGCCCTGCTCAACCACGATTTGGTCTGCCGCTAGTACCTGCATCAGCTGGTCGTAGCCGATGAGCGTGCGCCCTTCTCCAAAGTGGGCGAGGAAATCAATCATGACACCACGCCCCTGCACCGAACGCTCGGCCATTTGCTCTATGCCTAAGGCCTGGGCGTGGGACGAGCTGGTGGTGACGTGGGTGTCAGGCACGCCTGAATCTGCCACATCGCTGCTGGCCTGCATAAACGAGGCGTCAAAGCCGTTGTAATACACCACCTCGGCCACGCCATCATCGTTGGCGTCAAACAGCCCGCCCACATGGGCCAGGCCGTCCCACTGGGTAGAATACTGTAGGTGCAAAATCGCCAAATCGTCGCTGAGCACATCGGTACGTCCAGGCTCTAGCTGATCCAACACACAGTTAAAATTCACCAGACCCTTGCGTAAGGTCGGCCGCAACACCGGCGGATGACGGTTAGGGTTGAGGCCGCTGCCACCGGGATAGTCCAGCGGCAGGCTGAGGCAAAAGGTGAGGCCTTCGGTAACTTCGGCCACGCCCTGACGCACTTTTTCTGGGGTCAAATAGTTTAAACACCCTATTTGATCATCGACGCCAAAATCACCCCAGTTTGCGCCGTCTGGGCGACGCCGCCAACGTTGCTCTTCCATGCCGTTCTCCTTTAGATATAGGCCCACAACAGTAGGGCTGAAATGTACACCACGCCCACCCACAGCATCATGATCACGGTGTAGCCCATCACATCTTTAAGCTTCAGCTTAGACAAAGCCAAGGCGGGCAGTAGCCAGAATGGCTGCACCAAGTCGTTCCAAGCATTACCCAACATCACCGACATCGAGGTTTCTGCCAAAGAGCTGCCCAAGGTATGAGCCGCATCGATCATGAACGGGCCTTGCAAGGCCCAGTGGCCGCCGCCTGAGGGCGCGAAAAAGTTAATCACAAACGAGCTGATCAAGCCCCACAGCGGCAGGGTTTCTGGTGTGGCCACGTTCACAAATACTTGAGAAATGGTGTTCACCAATCCTGACACCGACATCAGCGCCATAATCCCGGCGTAAAACGGGTATTGCAAAATAATGCCGCCAATCATGCGCACGCCTTCGTTGACTTTTTCAACATAGTTCAGCGGCGTACCCAATAGCAAGACCCCAAGGAATAAAATGCTGAAGTTAATCACGTTCAGGTCTAAGGTGCCGCCCAGGTAAAAATGGCGCGCCACATAGGCCATGCCGCAAAAACCAATCACATAGCTGACGATTTTGCTGTTGTTCAACTTAGAGGCGATGGTGCCGTCGGCCAGAATGCTGCTGTCGGCGTCGCTCTTGGTGTGTTTAATGCCAAGGGCTGGGTCAATCTCAATCACGCCCTCGCCCTGTTTTGGGTGCAGCCAGGCGTTTAACAACGGCAGGGTGATGATGATCACCAGGCTGGTCAACAGCATGGGCACCGAGAAAATGGTTTCACTCAGGGGAATCAGGCCCATGCTGGCTTCCATAGGGTGGCCCTTGGTTGAAATCAAGATCGGAATACTGGCGGACAGGCCTAAGCCGTATAGGGTAAAGCCACTAAAGGCCGCCGCAATAATCAAAGGGTAGTGCACGCCCTTTACTTTTAAAGCCAGCTTGCGCGCCACAATGCCGCCCACCACTAGGCCAAAGCCCCAGTTTAAATAGCTGCCGATGCCGCCCACCAAGGTGGCGGTAATAATGGCCATGTGGGGCGTGTGCACTAGGTTCACAATCTTATCCAACATGCGATCGGTTAACGGTGCCGTGGCCAAAACGTAGCCCATGGCCAAAATCACCGCCATTTGAGTGGTAAAGGCCAGTAGCCCCCAGAAGCCATCGCCCCAGCTGCCGATGATTTGGGCCGGGCCCATGCCCTCAACGGTCAGGGCTAACAGCATGGTTAATAGGGTCAAACCGATTGCAAAAACAAAGGGGTCTGGCAAATACCGGCGCATGAGCTCGGTAAAGAAGGCAATGATTTTTTTCATGTCTGTTTTCTCCTCAACAGATAGTCTTACAGGTGTTTTTTATTAATAATCTGACTGTCGTTCAATGATGAGGGCAATGCCTTGCCCCACCCCAATACACATACTGCACAAGGCATAACGTCCACCTGTACGCTGTAGCTGATACAAAGCCGTGGTCACCAAGCGAGCGCCGGAAGCCCCCAATGGATGGCCCAAGGCAATCGCGCCACCGTTTGGGTTCACGTGGGCGGCATCATCGGGCAAGCCCAAGTCTCGCAGCACCGCCAAAGCCTGAGCCGCAAACGCTTCATTTAATTCAATCACATCCATCTGTTCCAGACGCAAGCCGGTTTGGGCCAATACCTTCTTAATCGCTGGCGCAGGGCCAAAGCCCATAATGCGCGGCGCCACACCAGCAGTGGCCATACCGATTACCCGTGCTTTTGGCACCAGACCGTGCTGGGCAACGGCGGCTTCAGACGCCAGCAGTAGTGCTGCCGCACCGTCGTTCACGCCAGAAGCGTTGCCTGCGGTTACGCTGCCTTCGGGATGAACCACGCCTGTCAGCTTGGCCAAGGCCTCTAAGCTGCTGTTGGCACGCGGATGCTCGTCGGCATCAATCACGATCGGCTCACCCTTACGCTGAGGGATACTGACCGCCACGATTTCATCTGCAAACAGGCCTTGCGCCTGAGCCGCCTGGGTGCGTGCCTGGCTGCGCAGGGCAAAAGCATCCTGGTCGGCACGGCTGATGTGAAACTCAAGCGCCACATTTTCTGCCGTTTGTGGCATGGAATCGACGCCGTATTGCTGTTGCATGAGCGGATTCACAAAGCGCCAGCCTATGGTGGTGTCTTCTAGCGTAGCGGCGCGGCTAAAGGCGCTGGTGGCCTTGCCTTGAACAAACGGTGCCCGCGACATGCTTTCAACGCCACCGGCAATCATCAGATCTACCTCCCCCGACTTAATCGCCCGGGCAGCAGTGCCAATGGCGTCTAGGCTAGAGCCACACAGCCGATTAATGGTACTGCCGGGCACGGTTTCGGGCAGGCCGGCCAATAGAGCGGCCATGCGCGCCACGTTGCGGTTGTCTTCGCCAGCCTGATTGGCACAGCCGTAAATCACGTCGTCAACTAAGGCCCAATCTACGCTGGGATTGCGGGCCATTAAGGCCTTAAGCGGCAAAGCGGCTAAATCATCGGCACGAACGCTAGACAGGCCGCCACCATAGCGGCCAAACGGGGTTCTGATGGCGTCACAAATATAAACCGTCATACTATTTCCTTTACGTTAAGGGGGGCATCGGTGACGTTTTGCAAAGCGGCCAAATCCAGACCGTCCACCATCTCCACCACCCACAGGCCGCCGTCGATCACGTCTAACACGGCCAGGTCGGTGTAAATCCGATTCACGCTGCCGATGCCGGTGAGCGGATAGCTGCACTGACTCACAATCTTGGGGCTGCCTTTTTTGGTCACGTGTTCCATGGTGACAAACACCTGCTTGGCCCCAATGGCCAAGTCCATAGCGCCACCGACGGCGGGAATCGCATCCGGTGCACCGGTATGCCAGTTGGCCAAGTCGCCATTTTGGGCCACTTGAAACGCACCCAAAACGCAAATATCAATGTGGCCGCCGCGCATCATGGTGAAGGAATCGCCATGATGAAAAAAGCTGCCACCGGGCAACAACGTCACAAACTCTTTGCCGGCGTTAATCAGCTCAGGGTCTTCTTCGCCCTCTGCCGGCGCTGGCCCCATGCCCAATAGGCCGTTTTCGCTGTGTAGGAATATTTCCTTGCTTGGGTCTAAATAGTTGGCCACCCGAGTCGGCAGGCCTATGCCTAAGTTCACATAAGCGCCTTCGGGAATGTCCTGCGCCACGCGCATCGCAATCTCGTCGCGGCTGCGCGCCTGTACTGCGTTACTGCCCATTATTTGCTTACTCATCATTCTTCCCTTTCATGCCGCCTAGCTGGCCACGCACACAATGTGCTTCACAAAAATGCCAGGCGTCACCACGGCTTCAGGATCCATCTGCCCCACCTCAACCACGCTGCCTACTTGGGCAATCGTCACCTTGGCGGCCGTGGCCATAATCGGGCCAAAGTTACGGGCGGTTTTGCGATAAATCAGGTTGCCGTAGCGGTCGCCCTGATGGGCCTTAATCAAGGCAAAATCAGCATGTATTGGGTATTCCAACACGTACTGGCGGCCGTTGATTTCTCGGGTTTCCTTGCCTTCGGCCAGCAGCGTGCCATAGCCTGTTGGCGTAAAAATCGCGCCCAGGCCCGAGCCTGCTGCCTGAATTCGGGCCGCCAAATTGCCCTGCGGCACCAGCTCTAACGCCACCTTGCCGGCGCGATAAAGCGCATCAAAAATGTGCGAATCAACCTGCCGCGGAAAAGAGCAAATCATCTTATCGACCTGGCCGGCCTTCAGTAGGGCAGCCAGGCCCAGCTCGCCGTTGCCGGCGTTGTTATTGATGATGGTTAAGCCCTTAGCGCCTTGAGCAATCAAGGCATCAATCAGTTCGGCGGGCTGTCCTGCCGTCCCAAAGCCACCAATCATGATGGTGGCGCCGTCATGAATGTCGGCCACGGCGGCCGCTAACGAGGGGCTGATTTTATTGATCATAGTCTTGCCTCAGCTTGGCCCATGTGGCCACAACCCACACAGGCATATATTAAAATGTCATATTAAACAGATACAACAAACCATATAAGACATGGCCAGCCATGCCTTATGCGGCGTAACCGTTGGGTTTATTGGTCGTTTTCGTAAATCGAAGAGGGGTGACGACACAGGGCCGTGACCGTCACGTCCATATAGGGGTATAACGGCAGTTGCATCAGCAGGTCATGCAACTCGGTGTTGCTGTCTACGTCAAAAATGCTCACGTTGGCATACTGGCCCACAATGCGCCATAAGTGGCGCCACTTGCCAGAGGCCAACAGCGTTTGGGCCAGCGCTTTTTCACGCGCCTTAAGCTCATTGGCCACGTCTTTAGGCATATCTAGGGGTAGGTTCACAATCATTTCAACTTTAAATAACATTTGGTTTCTCCGGTTTTTTCTTGGTCTAGGCCAACGTCTGGGGTCGACCCACTGGCAGTCATTACTGCCCATTAAGTATTGGCTCCAGCACGGCCAGAAACGCCGCTGCGTCTTCGACAGAAGGCACGTGGCCCACGGCCAGCTGGGTCAGCCGTACCTGTTGGAACAGCTGTGCATTGGCCACCATGGTGGCCGCAGGCATGGCCACATCGTCACTGCCGGCGATTAAATCCACCCGCTGAGTCAGGCCAGCACAGGCCTCGCTGGCGTCAAACGTAGCCAAGGCCTCACACAGCTGGGCATAGCTTTCGTCGTCGACGTTTTGCAGCTGCGCCACCCAGTCGGCAATCACCGCTGGCTGCTGTTGCACAAACGCTGGGGCAAACCAGCGCGGCACAAAGGTTTCGGCCAAAGCGCCCAGGCCCTGGGCGCGTACGGCGGCAGCGCGCGCCAGCCAGGCTTCGGTGGTGCCAATCTTGGTGGCGGTATTGGTTAAGGTCGCTGTTTCAATCAGCTCGGGATGATTCAACAACAGGCTCATGCCTATGGCCCCTCCGATAGAGGTGCCAACATAGTGACACGATGGCCGCCCTAAGTGTTTGATCAGGGCCACAACGTCAGCGCCTAATTGCTCAATGCTCAAGGCCTGCCCTGCTGGGTAAGGACTGCTGCGGCCATGGCCGGGCAAGTCTAGGCTCACCACTTGATGGTCCGCGACCAAGGCCTGCTGCATATCCTGCCAAACCTGCTGGTTCATCCCCAAGGGGTGGACCATCACCACCAGCGGCCGTTCAGCGGCGCCGCTTAGCGTATAGGCCAATTGCCTCTGACCTGACATGGTTAAAAAAAGACTCATTGCTATTCCTCGATGTGTGCGTCTGGGTGACGTACTTTTTATCGTCTTGCCCCACCCACTGTGGCAGTTTTCTGCTGCTGGAGTGTGGACATTGATGTTGCGCTACGAAACACTATACCTTTTTAAGTAATTGTGCGATTATCGAACCTATAAGCTTTAATCGCACAATCTACCTGACCTCAACATTATGCTTTCGCCGTAAGACCGTCAAGGGCGATTAACGTAATAATGTTCGGTATTCGGACAAACCCAAAAAGGAACCCCTATGAGCGACCACCCATCCTCTGACCTCTCCCAAGCCCAGGCCTTAAAACAATACAGCGGCGACCCCGACTTTATGGCCTCACTGGCCCGCGGCCTGTTGGTGATTGGGGCATTTTCAAAACAGCACCGGCGCCAAACCATTGCCGACCTTGCCCGCCACACCGATCTGCCGCGCGCCACGGTGAGGCGCTGCCTGTATACCCTCAAGGCTCTGGGCTATGTCGACCAGCACGACAGCCTGTTCCAGCTCAAGCCCAAGGTATTGACCCTGGGCTACGCCTATCTGTCTTCTACCCACATGGCCGTCACCGCCCAACCCTACCTCGAGCGCGTCAGCACTGCCGTGAACGAGTCTTGCTCCTTGGCCGTATTAGAAAACAATGAAATTCTCTACGTCTGCCGCTCGCCGACCAAGCGCGTCATGTCGGTAGTGCTCTCCGTCGGCAGCCGCCTGCCGGCCTACTGCTCGTCTATGGGGCGGGTGCTGCTGGCGGCCCTGACCGAGGCCGAGCGGGCCGAGTATTATGCCCAAGTAAAATGCCTGCCCCTGACTGCCCACACCATTTATCAAGCCGCCGAGCTGGAACCCATTCTGACCCAGGTTCGGGCCCAGGGCTACGCCATCATCGACCAAGAGCTAGAACTGGGCCTGCGCTCGATTGCCGTACCGGTACGCAATGTCCTGGGCGAAGTCGTTGCCGCCATGAACGTCAGCACCCAAGCCTCTTTGATCAGCCTAGAGGAAATGAAAACCAGGCTGCTGCCGGTGCTGCTGAGCAGCGCCGAAGACCTCTCTACCCAGTTAGGCATTTAAGCCTTTCTTCATGAGCAAAGCCGCCCCCATCATCCAATGGGGGCGGCTTTTTACACTTAAAACAGCCTAGGACCGCTAGCTCATGTCCGCATACAGACACCAGGTCTCACACTTTAAGCAGCGAAACAAATAGCCTTGTAAATCGCCATCCAGCCTCATATACTGTTTTAAGTCTGCCGCATCCATGTCGGTAAGGTTCTCCATCTCATCCCAAATGCCCGAATCTTCCAGCTCTGTCGCCCCAACATAGCCATGAAAAGCGCAGTAATCATCACAGTGAGCCGGCCAGTTATTGCCCTGCCAGCTACAATAACCGGGCGTCCGATGCATGACCTCATCCACATAAGATGGGTCGACCACCCCCTCATCATTAAATAAATCATGTTGAAAGGAGCCATCAAACTTTTGGGCAGCAACACCCCCATGGATGCACTCTGGACAGAGGTAATCCACATCGTCAACCGCATACAGCCCACCCTGATAGTACACCGCCGTTTCTTGGCCGCAACAGCCGCAGACCACCGCAACATCCACCTTAAAAATGTCATGTTTTAAAGGTTCTGGACAATATTTAAAGTGCGGCAGATCAAGACCAGCAAAGGCCTGCCTTACCTCCCCAAACAAAGGCCGTGCTCGGCGATGGCCCCAGCGTCGGTAATCTGCCTCATAGGCATGCCTCTTTTTTATTTCCTTCTGCGTGGGCTGCGACAGTGCCGCCAGACAACGACAGGCTTGGTCATAATGACCCAAAGCATGGTAAACATCGGCCAATACTAGCCTATCCTGACGATCAAGCGCTTCATCTCCCGAGGCCTGCAGCTGCACCAGCAGCTGACACATAGCCGCCTCATAGGCGGCCACATCCATCCGTCCTTTTTGCTGCATGAGGGCAACAAACCGTTGCGTCATTTCTTGAGACATCCCCTATTCCTTTATCCAACTAGCGGCGGCCACCGGCCATAAAAAAGCTGGCTCCCACTCCAGTAGAACCAGCTTTACACTAACTGAGCCGCCGCCGTAACAGCGGTTCCTTATTCGCCTTTAAGCTTGTCCGGAAATTCCATTTCGCTGTATTTCACAAACTTGGTGCCTTTGGTCCACTTATAACCAAACCAAATTAAGAAAAACAGTGGAATGCCAATATACGTGGTGATCA
>JAGNPU010000032.1 GCA_017989485.1 Neisseriaceae bacterium | reverse complement strand
GAGTTGGCAAAAAACATTGCGAGGTATTGGCAGATTCCTTTAATATCCTCGCATCTGTGTGATCGGCTGGCGACACCATCACAATCAAAGTTGAATGAAGCACAAAGAATTAAGAATGTACAAGGGACGTTTTCCTTTAGTCGCGTCACGTTTAATGTAGATCAAGGTAAAATTTTGCTAATCGACGACGTTTTGACCACTTGTGCAACAGTTTCCGAAATGGCCGTTGAGCTCAGACACCATGGGCAGTTCGAGGTCTACGTTTGGGCCCTATTGAAAAAACAAATCGTAAAAATTTGACTAGCCTGTTCTTTTTATTGCATATTGCGAGTAATTATTATGTTCACAGTAGTACTGTATCAACCTGAAATCCCGCCTAATACGGGCAACATCATCAGATTATGTGCCAATACTGGTGTGGATTTACATTTAGTGAAACCCTTAGGGTTTCCTCTTGATTCCAGCAAAATGCGTCGAGCAGGGCTGGATTATCATGAGTTTGCTCATGTCACAGTGCACGAAGATTTTGACGCCTGTTTGGCCGCATTGGCCGGCAAAAGAATCTTCGCGTTAACCACAAAAGGTCATACCAGACCGGATCACGTTCAGTTTCAGGATGGCGATGTGTTTTTATTCGGCCCTGAAACCCGCGGATTGCCCGCCGACATATTGGCGGCCTTACCCGCGGCGCAAAAGGTGAGATTACCCATGATGCCCGACAGCCGTAGCATGAATTTGTCTAATACGGTGGCGGTCATGGTGTTTGAAGCCTGGCGACAGGTGGATTATGTGGGTGGGCAATAACGCTTTAAGCTAGTTTTAAAGTGGCTAAAGACAGGGGGATCGTACGTTTAGGAGGTTAGTATTCTGAGTAAAATTTTTTTAAGACTGATGATGTGTGTGGGCCTGTTGAGCTTTACCACGGTAGCGCTTGGCGCTAAAGTGGTTCAACCTAAGCCTGCTGCAACCGCTCATAAAAAAAATGTTGTGACCATACCCAAAGAGCCCTTACATCGCGCCGCTAACTTGAGCTATAAGGTGGCTGGCAAGCGATATTACCCAAGTAAGGAAATCGTGAAGTTTGTTCAAGAAGGCCGCGCCTCATGGTACGGCAACCAATTTCACGGTCGTAAAACCACATCAGAAGAAGTCTACAATATGTATGACTACACCGCTGCCCATCCCACCTTGCCCATCCCAAGCTATGTGAAAGTCACCAACTTGGCGAATAATAAAGAGGTGGTTGTGCGGATTAATGATAGAGGCCCTTTTCACAGCAGCCGCATCATTGACCTGTCTTATGCTGCCGCCAAAAAGCTAGGCTACATCAAACAAGGCACTGCCGAAGTTCGTATTGAGCAAGTCACCCCGGGTGAGCAAATTGCGGTGAATACACAAGATCCTAAATTTGTGGCCGTGGCGGTACGCCATGAGCAAGAAGCCGCTGACTTTGTCCGCTATGTGAACGACGGCAACCGCAATAAAACAGCCATAGACGTGATGACTTCACGGCCTAATACCTTAAAAGACAATGTGATTTAGTATGTGATTCATGATTGTTCAAAAAAGACCGAGCCTAGGCTCGGTCTTTTTTTGCGTATTGATTTAAACGTGTCTGGGATGGGTTTTGCTGTACCAGCCGCTGAGCAAGTATAAAATGACGGCGGCCCACACCAGCATAAAGCCCATAAAGCGATGCCATTCAAACACCTCATTAAACACCACAATGCCTAAGGCAAACTGAATGGTGGGCGAAATGTATTGAATAATGCCCAACAGCGATAGGGGGATGCGCTTGGCGCCGGCGGCAAACATCAATAAGGGGATAGAAGTCACCACACCAGAACACAGCAGGATGAGCATCGACACCGTGGGCAGGCTGGCAAACAGCAAACGGCCCTGAGTCCCTTCAAAAATGAGGTATAAGGCCGCTAACGGCGTCATCAAAAAAGTTTCGACCGCCAGCCCGGGAATGGCGCCTAAGGGGGCCAGCTTGCGCAATAGGCCATAAAGGCCAAACGAGGTTGCCAAGCCAATGGCCACGTAAGGGACGGTGCCGGCCAACCAGGTCAACCATAAAATGGCGCCGGCGGCGAGGGCGAGGGCCACATACTGCATGAGGTTTAATGATTCTTTAAAAAAGACCCGGCCCAGAAAAATACTGAAGATGGGCGTGATGAAATAGCCTAGGCTGGCATCTAAGACATGGTGGTGGGCAATGGCCCACAGGTAAATCAACCAGTTCATCGACAGCATGAATGCAGATAGGGCCAATATGGTGAGGGTTCTTTTTTGACAAAAAGCCTTGTAAACAGAACGGCCTTCTCTTAAAAAAATAACCAGTAGGGCGGCAAACAGTGCCGACCAGCAAATACGTTGTGCCAATGTTTGAAGGGGATCTAGTGCGCCTAGGGGGTACCAATAGAGGGGAAATAAGCCCCAGATGATGTAACAGCCTACGGTAAAGAGTATGCCTTTTTTATACTCGGATGGATCAACCATTTTGAAATCAGCCTTTAGTCTGCGGTGAGGAAGTGTGCGAGCCTCAAGCATAAGACTAAGGCTTTAAAAAACCAAGGTCTAAAGGGGTATTTATGGCCCTTATGGGCAAGTTTGGTCTTTAACTAAAATTGGACAAAAAGGGTATTAATGATCACTTTATTCATAAGGTATTAAAGGGGATGAGGGGGTCAAATCAGCTGCTGCTGTTTGAGCTGTGTGATGGCCTGATCTAAGGTTTGCATGCCGTGGGCTTTTTGGGTTTGCAACACCGAAGTCATTTGGGCGATTTTGTGCTCGCGGATCAGATGGGCAATGGCGGGGGTGTTGACCAACACCTCAAAGGCCGCGATCCGCCCGGGCGGGTTTTTTTTCTTGATCAGAGTTTGCGAGACGATGGCCAATAGGCTGGCGGCCAGCTGGGCGCGAATCAGATTGGTCTCACCGTCGGGGAAGACGTCTAGAATGCGGTGTATGGCTTTGGCGGCGCTGGTGCTGTGTAGGGTGGCCAAGACCAGATGGCCGGTTTCGGCGGCGGTTAAGGCCAGGCGTATGCTGTCTAAATCGCGTAGCTCGCCGACAACCAGCACGTCAGGGTCTGCCCTCAGGGCGGCGGTAAGGGCCGCAGCCAAATCTTGGGCATCGACACCGAGGGCTCGCTGTTGGATGAGGCTGTTGTCGCTGTGATGATGATATTCAATCGGGGCTTCTAAACTGATGATGTGCCTGTGTTGGTCTTGGTTGATGGTGGCGACCATGGCCGCTAAGGTGGTAGACTTTCCTGAGCCAGTGGCCCCAGTGCATAAAATCAGGCCTTGTTCGGCCAGAATTAAAGAGGCCAGTACGGGGGGCGCGTTTAAGGCGACAAGGCTAGGGATTGTGGCTGGCATCAGCCGAAACGCCAAGCTCAGCCCCTGGTGTTGCCAAAAGGCATGGCCACGAAAGCGGCGGCCATCCGCGCTGGCCCAATGGAAGTCCACGTCGATGCGCTGTTGTAGCCGCTGTTGGTGATCCAGGCTTAAGGCAGAGGCGGCCAACTGCCATAGGTGATCCGCCGTCAGAATGGGCAGGTCAAGCACGCTTAAGGCCCCATCGATGCGTAGATAAGGTGGGTGACCACTGCTTAAATGAACATCAGAGGCTTGGTGCTGGGCACCCAGAGAGAGGTAATCGGCTAAGGTGAACATGGTGGCCTACCCACAGGCGACAAGAATCATGATTATGACATTGAACTTAATTAAAACCAAGCATGGTGAGAGCAAACCCCAACATGAACCTACAACAACGCTATCAAAACCTCAGCCAACGGTTACGACAGGCCGATGCCCGCTGCCAGCTGGTGGCGGTGAGCAAAACCTTTCCTATAAGCGACATCGAAACGCTGTATGCGCTAGGCCAGCGTGATTTCGGCGAGAACTATGTTCAGGAGTGGCAGGAAAAAGCGACCGCCCTACAAGGGCGTGACATCGTATGGCATTTTATCGGGCCACTGCAGTCGAATAAAACCCGTCAGGTGGCCGAAGGCGCCCAGTGGGTGCACACCCTAGAGCGTTTCAAGATTGCCAGCCGCTTAAACGATCAGCGTCCAGAGGCCATGCCCCCCTTACAGGTGTGCATACAGGTGAACGTGTCTGGAGAAGACCGTAAAAGTGGCGTGGCGCCGGCCGACGTGGCGGCGCTGGCCGTGGCCATTAAGGCCCTGCCGCGGCTACGCCTGCGCGGGCTGATGTGCATTCCCGAGGCCACAGAAGATGAGGCTGCCTTAGCGGCACAGTTTCAAACCATGCAGGCCTTATTGCAGGCGCTTAACCAGCAAGACCATGATTTAGATACATTATCCATGGGGATGTCGGCCGACTGGCCGCTGGCCGTGCAGTATGGCGCCACCCATATTCGGATTGGCCGTGAGCTGTTTGGCCAACGCGATTACGCTTAACACACAGACAAGGACACAACATGATTTACTTTTTAGGCGGCGGCAATATGGCCTCGGCCATCATTGCGGGCTTGGTGAACGGCCCGCACTCAGTGGGTGTGATCGACAATAATGCCGACAAGCGTGCCGGCTTGGCCAGCCGCTATGGGGTTGAAACTTTTGCTCATGTCCCCACCTTAAGCGCTGCTGACGTGCTGGTGTTGGCGGTAAAACCCCAAGATTTGAAGGCCAGCTGCGCCGCCATTGAGGCCAATGGCGCGTTGGTGCTGTCGGTTGCCGCGGGCGTCGACATCGAAACCTTAAGCCAGTATTTAAACGGTCATCAGCGCATCATCCGCATCATGCCGAATACCCCTGCTCAGGTTGGCCTAGGCATCAGTGGGGTGTTTGCGCCCGCGCAGGTGAGTGAGGCTGATCGAGGGGTGGCGGAACACATCATGGCCGCCGTGGGCGAAGTGGTGCGTTTGCACGATGAAGACCAAATACACGACATCACCAGCATCAGCGGCAGCGGCCCAGCCTACGTGTTCTATTTAATGAATGCCCTAGGTGAGGCGGCTCAGGCACAAGGCTTTGACCCCGCTCAGGCGCGTCAGCTAAGCCTCATGACCTTTAAAGGCGCCGTGGCGCTGGCGGAACAAAGCGGCGAAGCATTTGTCGACTTACAGCAAAAGGTGACGTCCAAAGGCGGCACCACCCATGAGGCGATTGTGACGTTTGCCGAGCAAGGGGTGGCCGATGGGATTAAGGCCGGGGTGGCCGCCTGTCGCGCCCGCTCCGAAGCCATGCAAGCCGAATTTAAACAAGGTTAACCATGTTATTTTTAAAATTTTTACTGCGCACCGCTGCCGATATTTTTGGCCTGATTTGCTTTATGCGCTTTTTTTTACAAATCGCCAAGATTCATTATGGCCACCAGCTGGCCCAGTTTTGCGTGAAGGGTTCTAATTGGCTGGTGCTGCCCTTGCGCCGCGGTTTGCCGTCGATTAAACAATGGGACACCGCGTCGGTTATGGCCGCTTGGGTGGTCTTTTTTGTCTCATTTACACTCATCAGCGTGTTGGGGATTATAGAAGGCGGCCATTTTAGTGGTAAATTGGTGTTGTTTAACGTATTAATAGCTGTACTCATGACCATTAAGTCTGCTGCCTACGTGTTTATTGGGGCGTTGTTGTTGCAGGCTATTTTGAGCATGACGGCACCCACGGCAGAGATTTTGCCGGCACTCCATCGGTTAACGGCCAAAAGCCGTGCGCCGTTTCATTTTTTAAGGTTGGGGCAGTTTGATTTTTCTGGCACCGTGGTTTTGTTGATATTGCTGTGGTTAACCGGCACGATTTTACCCACCTTGACTGGCCTAATCGAAAGTTACTTATTTGTGTAGTTATAAGTAGTTAATAATAAAGATTTCAGGTAAGATCAAAAAAAAGCAGAACACCGAATTTGCATAAATTTAGGTTTTTTTTGATTAAGACTAACATTAATTAACTGCGTAGTGTGGTACGATGCGCAGCTTTGGCATATAGGACATCCCACAGCCTAGCGTGGCCGTCCTAGAATGTTTACTTAGAAGAGGTAGATGCATTATGGCTAAATTAACCGAACAAGACATCGTCAACTGGGCTGGCTCAGAAGATGACTACATGAATGAAGATCATTTAGAGTTTTTCAAAGAATTATTGATCAGCTTGCAAGAGGAGTTAATTCATAACGCCAACGCAACAACCAATCATTTGAAAGAACAAGTATCCACCCCTGACCCAGCAGACCGCGCCACGCAAGAAGAAGAGTATGCTTTGGAATTGCGCACCCGCGACCGCGAGCGTAAGCTTTTGGTGAAGCTGCAAGCGTCTTTGCGTCAAATTGAAGACAGCAGCTACGGCTTTTGTGTCGACACAGGTGAACCCATTGGCCTGAGAAGACTGTTGGCACGCCCAACCGCCACGCTGTCTTTGGAAGCGCAAGAGCGTCGTGAACAAATGAAGAAGCAGTTTGCGGGTTAATGTCCGAACTGCAGTGAAAAAACGGCTTGAGCTTTGCTTAAGTCGTTTTTTTGTGTTTATTTAGATGAAAAACATTAAAATACTCGTAAAGTATCTTAATAAAGAGGTTAAGCCATGTTTCGTTTTTTTGAACGATTAATCAACCCTTACCCTAAGGGCACCCCAGGCATTCCGCCTAAGGCATTTTTTGCCTTTATTTGGCACTGCACCGAAGGCGTACGCGGCCACATTGCCTTAATGAGCCTGTGCGCCATGCTGTTTGGCGTGTTTGAGGCGGGGCTGTTTGCCATGTTGGGCCAGGTGGTCGACTGGCTGTCACACACCAGTCCAGAGCGGCTGTGGCAGGATGAAGGCAAAAGCCTCATCTTATTGACCGCCATCATCATCGGCAGCATTGGTCTGGTGACGTTACAAAGTATTATCAAACACCAAACCCTGATGAGTAATTTTCCGATGCGCCTGCGTTGGAACTTCCATCGGCTGATGCTGAATCAAAGCATGCACTTTTTCCAAGACGAGTTTGCCGGACGGATTTCAGCCAAGGTTCTGCAAACCGCCCTGGCCGTGCGCGACGTGTGCTTGATTCTGACCGACATATTGGTGTTTATTCTGATTTACTTTGTCACCATGATTGCGGTGGTGGGTAATTTCAACACCCAAATGCTGTGGCCATTTCTGGCCTGGCTGGTGTTGTACGTCGGTGCCCTGTATTGGTTTGTGCCCAGGCTAGGGCGCGTGTCTAAGCACCAGGCCGACACCCGCTCCTTGATGTCTGGGCGTATTACCGACGCTTACGCCAACATCACCACGGTCAAGCTGTTCTCGCATTCGGGTAAAGAGGCTGATTACGCCAAAAGCGCCATGGATTCATTTCTAGACGCGGCCAAAGCGCAAATGCGCTTGATCAGCGGCATCGAAATCGTCAACCACATCTTAAGCGTCGGCCTGATTCTGGGCTCGGCAGGGATTGCCCTCTTGCTGTGGTCAGAAGGTCAGGTCGGCATTGGTGCGGTTGCCGCCGCCACCGCCATGGCCTTACGCTTGAATGGCACCTCGCATTGGATTATGTGGGAAATGACGTCGCTGTTTGAAAACGTGGGCACCGTCGAAGACGGCATCAACACCTTAACCCGTGACGCCAAGGTACAAGATCATGCGCAGGCGGAGACCTTAGTGGTGAGCAAAGGAGAGGTGGTGTTTGACAACGTCGGCTTCCGTTATGACCAAACCCAACCGCGTGGGCTGATTCACGAACTAAGCCTACGCATTCAGGCCGGTGAAAAAATTGGCCTGGTGGGACGCTCTGGTGCGGGCAAGTCGACCATGATTAATCTGCTGCTGCGCTTTCACGACATTGACTTTGGCCAAATTCGCATTGATGGCCAAAACATTGCCCAGGTGACCCAAGACAGCCTGCGCGGCCAAATCGGCATGGTGACTCAAGACACGTCGCTCTTACACCGCAGCATCCGCGACAACATCATGTATGGTCGCCCAGACGCCAGCGATGCGGACATGATTGCCGCGGCGAAAAAGGCTGAGGCGCACGACTTCATCATGGGCCTCAGCGACCCCGAGGGACGCCGTGGCTACGATGTGATGGTGGGTGAGCGCGGCATCAAGCTGTCGGGCGGCCAGCGCCAGCGCATTGCGATTGCTCGGGTGATGTTGAAAGATGCCCCGATATTGCTGTTAGACGAAGCCACCAGTGCCTTGGACTCGGAGGTGGAACACGCGATTCAAACCAGCCTGTATCAATTAATGCAGGGCAAAACCGTGGTGGCGATTGCCCACCGATTGTCCACGATTGCCGCCATGGACAGGCTGATTGTGTTGGATCAGGGCAAGATTGTGGAAGAAGGCACCCATCAACAGCTATTGGCCAACGGCGGGCTGTATGCCCAGCTTTGGGCCCATCAAAGTGGCGGCTTTCTGCCGGAGTAAGCAAAACCACGATGGGCCAACCCGCCGCTTTAACCTTAGGGTTAGGGCGGCTTTTTTTGTGTGCGCTTAGAGGGTCAGGTCGGGCCGGCGGCAAAGGCGTTAAGGGCATAGCCATAAGGCATTAACAAAGTATTGTTCATTGAATATTTAAATAACACATTGAAAAATAAACATTATTTTATGATAGACTAAACATTGTTTAATCAATATGGATAACAATGCAGAACAATAACCCCATCACACCGGCTTCAACAGACCCTAAACCAGCAGGGTTGATCGACACCCGTATTGATCGGTTTACCTTTTTTGGGGTGCTCGTGCTTTTACTCGGCGTGACATTGCCCCTGGTGGCCTTTCCTGAGCAAGGGGCACAGTGGGTCGCCCACATTAAAGCATTTGTGACCCAGAAGTTTGGGGTCATGTATTTGGGCATGGGCGTTTTGGCGGTGATTTTTGTCACCTACATCGCCTTTTCCGACATCGGCAACATTAAAGCCGGTAAGCCAGAAGACGAGGTTGAGTTTAAAACCGCCTCCTGGGCCTCTATGCTGTTTTGTGCCGGCATTGGCGCCAGCATCTTGTATTGGGGCCTCATCGAGTGGGCGTATTACTATCAAAGCCCCCCGTTCGGCCTTGAGCCACGCTCGCCCGACGCCATACGGTGGGCGTCTACCTATGGTATTTTTCACTGGGGGCCAGTGGCCTGGGCCATTTATTTGGTGCCGGCCATCCCGATTGCCTATTTTTACCACGTTCGCCAAAAGCCTATTTTGAAGGTCAGCCAATGCTTGGCCCCCATCTTAGGCGACAAGCTGGCCGCCAGCCGCTGGGGCCGCATGGTTGACGTGTTTTTTGTGTTCGGCATGATTGGCGGTGGGGCCACCACCTTGGGCTTGGCCACGCCGATGATTACCGAAGGGCTGTATGAACTGTTTGGCGTGCCCAAAGAGCTGTGGGTGCAATTGTTGGTGCTGTTGTTCACCACCCTGATTTTTGCCTACAGTGCTTATCAAGGGATTAAGGGCGGGATACAGTTTCTGTCCAATATTAACTTTTATCTGGCGATTGCCTTCTTGCTGTTTGTTTTGGTCGTTGGCCCAACCGTCTTCATGCTCAACGTGGGGCTGGAAAGCCTAGGGCGCTCCATCAGCAATATGGTTAAGATGATGACCTGGGTTGGTTCGTTTGGTGAATTCACCGAGCACGGCTTTAAGCGCACCACCTTTCCTCAGGACTGGACCGTGTTTTACTGGGCCTGGTGGCTGGTGTTTGCCCCGACGGTGGGCTTATTCATTGCGCGGATTTCCAAAGGCCGCACCATACGCCAAATTGTGGTGGGCTCAATCTTCTTTGGCAGCTTAGGCTGTTCGCTGTTTTTCATCATCTTGGGTAACTATGGCTTATACCTACAGCTCACGGGCACATTAGACGTGGTCGCGGTCTTAAACAACGTCAGCCCCACCGCCGCGATTTTCGCCATCTTGCACACCTTGCCGATGGCCACGCTGGTGATTGCCGTGTTTACCCTGTTGGCCATTATTTTCACGGCCACCACGTTTGACTCGATTTCGTATATTTTGGCCGCCGTGGTGCAAAAAGAGGTGGATGAAGAACCCCATCGCTGGAATCGCTTGTTCTGGGCTTTTGCCCTGTGCTTCATGCCGGCGGTGCTGATGTTCTTTGGCGACTTGGCCACGCTGCAAACGGCGTCTATTTTCTCTGGGGCCCCGCTCATCATCATCATGAGTGCGATGATGGTGGCGACGATTAAGGCCGCCAAGTACGATTTGCACTTCCAGCCCGACTATACGTTGAAGACCATCCACATTGAAGAGATTGCCGAGACGGCACCGTGGCAGGAAGGGGAGACGTCGGAAGCGCCAGAGGGCTCTGTACTGCACACCGAGGCCGTCTACGAGCAGATCAGGCACGATGCCGCCTGCGCTGAGGCAGAGGCCGAAGAGTCGACTGAGGGCGCCTTACGGGCCGAGGATGAGGATCAGCCCCCTAAGGCATAAGGACGACCGGATAGAAAAAGCGTTGCTCAAGTAGCAGCGCTTTTTTTGAGGGTGAATCGGCTGATGGTTGGGTGGCTATACTATATATATGTAAAAAATAGTTCATTCACTTAATAAAACATTATGGATGAGTGCGGCGAGGCTGACTCTATCCACGGTGCGGGTGTCTTGGCCCATAGCGGGGCGTGGATTCACCGTTGGGTGGCATTGAGCATCAGAGGTCGTTGGGGCCACTACCGCACCATATGGCCGCCTTGCAGGCCTAGGCCGACACTCGGGAAGCGTTTGACGGCGTGAT
>JAGNPU010000031.1 GCA_017989485.1 Neisseriaceae bacterium | reverse complement strand
ATCCTAATCGTTACGCTTAGTGCGTGTTAAAACCACTTGTGATCAACCAAACATTTTTTGTGTTCGATATGATGCTCAAATTCGTTTAAGAAATGCTTGGTGAAACTGCGCACCGGAAAGACGGCAGCATCGGCCAAGGCACAAATGGTGCGCCCGGCCATGTTGTCGCCTACAGAAGCCAATAATGCCAAGTCTTCTGGGCGGCCCAAACCATTCTCAATGCGGTGTACCACTTTGTATAACCAACCTGTGCCTTCACGGCAAGGGGTACATTGACCACATGATTCTTCAAAGTAGAAGTAAGACAAACGCTCCAGTGCTTTAACCATGCACACGTCTTCGTCCATCACAATCACCGCACCCGAACCCAACATAGAACCGGCCTTGCTGATGCCGTCGTAGTCCATGGTGGTGTCCATCATGATGTCGGCAGGCAGCACCGGCGCAGAAGACCCCCCAGGAATCACGGCTTTTAATTTCTTGCCGCCGCGCATGCCGCCAGCCATTTCCAACAGCTTGGCAAACGGCGTGCCCAAAGGCACTTCGTAGTTGCCTGGGCGCTCAACGTGGCCTGACACCGAGAATAGCTTGGTGCCGCCGCTGTTGGGGATGCCCTGCTCGGCAAACTTGCTCGCGCCATCGGTGATGATGAAGGGCACAGAGGCAAAGGTTTCGGTATTGTTAATGGTGGTGGGCTTGCCGTACAGGCCATAAGACGCAGGGAACGGCGGCTTAAAGCGCGGCTGCCCCTTCTTGCCTTCTAAAGATTCCAGCAAGGCGGTTTCTTCGCCACAAATATAAGCACCGTAGCCATGGTGGCCGTATAGCTCAAAGCTAAAGTCGCTGCCCAAAATATTGTCGCCCAAGAACCCGGCCGCCTTGGCTTCGGCCAATGCGGCTTCAAAACGCTCATACTCGGCAAAAATTTCGCCGTGGATGTAGTTGTAACCGGAGGCGGCGCCCATGGCAAAACCGGCAATAATCATGCCCTCAATCACCGCATGGGGATTGAAACGCATGATGTCGCGGTCTTTAAACGTGCCCGGCTCACCTTCGTCGGTATTACACACCACGTATTTATTGCCCGGAAAAGAACGGGGCATAAAGCTCCATTTCAAACCGGTTGGGAAGCCCGCACCCCCACGACCGCGTAGGCCAGAAGCTTTCACTTCGGCAATCACGTCGTCTTGGGTCATGTTTTCGGTCAGAATTTTTTTCAGCGCTTGATAACCGCCGCGTGCTTGATAGGCTTTTAAGGTCCAGCAATCCGCATCCGCAGTATCTAACTGATTAAAAATCACACCTGATTCATAAATAGCCATCAGTCTAACTCCGCTAATTTCTGCTCAATCGCCTCTGGGGTCATGAAGCTGCACATTTTGTGGTTGTTGACCAACATCACGGGCGCATCCCCACAGGCACCCATGCATTCGCCCTCGACGAGGGTAAACTTGCCATCGGCAGTGGTTTGGCCAAACTCAACGCCTAATTTTTTCTTGAGGTAATCCGCAGCATCGACCCCGCCACGCAAGGCGCAAGGCAGGTTGGTACACACCGTCAGCTTGTATTGACCCACAGGCTTTAAATCGTACATATTATAGAATGTGGCCACTTCTAAAGCCGCCACGGGCGCGATGCGCACGTAGTGGGCCACATACTCGATCAGCTCAGAGGTCAACACGCGTTTTTCGTCCTGAGCAATGCGCAGGGCCGACATAATGGCAGAACGGCGTTGATCTGCTGGATACTTTGCCAATTCGGCATCAATTTTTTGTAATGACACGGTAGATAACATTATCGGTCGATCTCCCCAAATACGATGTCCTGGGTCCCAATAATGGTCACCACATCCGACAACATATGGCCTTTGGCCATTTCGTCCATACCACTCAAATGGGCATACCCTGGTGCGCGAATCTTCACGCGGTAAGGCTTGTTGGCGCCATCTGAAATCATGTAAATCCCAAACTCCCCTTTAGGGTGCTCGGTCCCCACATACACTTCGCCTTCAGACACGTGCATGCCTTCGGTAAAGAATTTAAAGTGGTGAATCAACTCTTCCATATTGGCCTTCATCGCTTCGCGCGACGGTGGGGCCACCTTATGGTCGTCAACGATGACCGGGCCTTCATTGACCTTCAACCAGGCCACGCACTGCTCGATGATGCGGACAGACTCACGCATTTCGGCCACGCGCACTAGGTAACGGTCGTAGCAGTCGCCGGTGGCGCCTACGGGCACGTCAAAGTCCATGTCGGCATACACGTCGTAAGGCTGAGACTTACGCAAGTCCCATTCAACGCCAGAGCCGCGCAGCATTGGGCCAGTAAAGCCCATTTGGTAGGCACGCGCTTCGCTGACCACACCAATGTTGACGGTACGCTGTTTCCAAATCCGGTTGTCGGTCAACAGGGTTTCGTATTGATCAATACTGGTTGGGAATTTTTTGGCAAAGCCTTCAATAAAGTCCAACATCGTGCCCTTGCGGTCTTCGTTCCAAGACGCTAGGGTTTTCGCATTGCGGAATTTATTGGCTTTATACTGGGGCACGCTGTCTGGCAGGTCGCGATACACGCCACCGGGACGGAAGTAGGCCGCGTGCAAACGCGCGCCCGACACCGCTTCGTACATGTCCATGATGTGCTCACGCTCACGGAAGGCATACAGAAACACGGTCATCGCGCCAACGTCTAGGGCGTGGGCGCCAATCCACAACAGGTGATTCAAGATGCGGGTCAATTCGGCAAACATCACGCGGATGTACTGGGCACGAATCGGCACCTCAATGTCGAGCAATTTCTCGATGGCCAAGCAATAGGCGTGCTCGTTGTTCATGGTCGACACATAGTCGAGGCGATCCATGTACGGCAGGCCTTGCAAATAGGTTTTTTGTTCGATTAATTTTTCAGTACCTCGGTGCAGCAGGCCGATGTGGGGGTCGACGCGAATAATCGTCTCGCCTTCCATCTCCACAATCATCCGCAACACGCCGTGGGCGGCCGGATGCTGAGGACCGAAGTTAATGGTGTAGTTTCTTAAATTAGCCACCGTACTGCTCCTCTCTGACGATCCGAGGCGTGACTTCACGTGGCTCTATCGTTACCGGTTGATAAATGACGCGACCCTCTTTTTCGTCGTAGCGCATTTCCACATAGCCAGAGACTGGGAAATCCTTACGGAAGGGATGGCCAACAAAGCCATAGTCGGTCAACAGGCGACGCAGGTCTGGGTGGTTGTTGAACATCACGCCGTACAGGTCGAACGTCTCGCGCTCAAACCAGTTGGCGCCGCTGTACAAGGCCACAACAGAATCGACAACGGGGAAATCATCCTCCTCGGCAAACACCTTCACGCGCACGCGCTGATTGTGCTTCACCGACAACAAATGAGACACCACAGCAAAACGCTTGCCAGCCCAAGGCTGGTTTTTATACGTGCTGTAGTCGACGCCACACAGGTCGATGAGGATTTCAAAATGAAAGGCTTGATCATCACGCAGCTGCTGCATGACGTCGAAATAGGCCGAAGCAGGACACTCAAGCGTCACTTCGTCTTTGAATAATATAGTCTTACAGCCAACCGCAGAAAAAGTGTCTGCCAAGGTCGCCTGTAGTTTTTCAGCTTTTACCGACATGAGAAACTCCTACCGAGCAATGGTTGCGGTGCGTTTGATTTTATTCTGTAATTGAAGCAAGCCATAAATCAAGGCTTCGGCGGTCGGTGGGCAACCCGGCACGTACACGTCTACCGGCACCACGCGATCACAACCACGAACCACAGAGTAAGAATAGTGGTAGTAACCACCCCCATTCGCACACGAACCCATCGACAATACCCAACGCGGCTCGGCCATTTGGTCGTACACCTTACGCAAGGCAGGGGCCATCTTATTACACAAAGTCCCCGCTACAATCATCAAATCGGACTGGCGAGGACTGGGTCTAAAAATAATGCCGAAGCGGTCTAAATCGTAACGAGCCGCACCTGCGTGCATCATTTCAACCGCACAACAAGCCAAACCGAAAGTCACAGGCCACAAAGAGCCGGTGCGCGTGTAGTTCAAAACCTTATCCGCCGATGTGGTGATAAAGCCTTGCTTGAAAACGCCTTCTATTCCCATTCTAAAGCGCCTTTTTTCCATTCGTATACAAAACCCACTACCAGGATGGCCAAGAACACCATCATAGAACCGAAGCCAAACAAGCCTAATTCTTTGTACACAACTGCCCATGGAAACATAAACGCAATTTCCAAATCGAACAAAATAAATAGGATGGCGACGAGATAGTAGCGGACGTCAAATTTCATGCGTGCGTTTTCAAATGCTTCGAAACCGCACTCATAAGGAGAATTTTTTTCAGCGTCAGGCCGGCTGGGCGCTAAAACACTGCCCAGAAACACAAAAGTACTGCCTGCCACCAAACCGATAATGATAAAAATCAATACGGGAAAATAATTAACTAACATGACTCAGACAATTCCTCAAAAGCGAAAAATTTGTGTACATTGTACAGAACATCCCATGACTTTGAAAGGGCGCGAAAGCAACTTTATTCAACTACCTACGCTGCTGTGCACCATAATCCAAGCCTCATTCAAAGCTCACTACACAACGTACCGAAAACATAAAAACCCATAAAAAAACGCAGGCGTACGCCTGCGTTGTCTTACTTCTTTTGGTGCCGACAGTGAGACTTGAACTCACACGACCTATGGCCACCACCCCCTCAAGATGGCGTGTCTACCAATTCCACCATGTCGGCATCTTTAAAACTTTTATTCCGGTATCACAGCATCCCTATCAGCCGGAGCCGGAACCACCTGTTCCACCGCCGCAGGCTGGGTCACAGTATTGAAATCCAATTTTTCAGCACCTTGGGTGGAGAAGTAACCCAAGGCCAAACAACTCGCAAAAAAGATGAACGCAGAAACAGCCGTACTGCGGCTCAAAAAGTTTGATGAACCAGCAGAACCAAATACCCCTTGCGCACTGCCTGAACCAAAGGCGGCGCCCGCATCTGCACCCTTACCATGCTGTGCCAATACAAGCACAATCAAAGAGATGGCAGAAAAGATATTAACGATCCAAACAACTAGTTTTAATATGTCCATAATTTTAAGATTCTTGTGCTACTTTCAAGATGTGTGCAAAGCTCTCATAGGATAGAGATGCGCCACCCACCAGGGCACCGCCTACTTTGCTGACGCAGAAGATGTCGCGCGCATTATCCGCATTAACACTTCCACCATAAAGGATGCGAATCTTAACAGTCTTTTCCAGTTTCGACAAGATTTGTGCATAAATAAATTCATGCATATCCGCAATTTGCGCCAGGCTGGCCACTTGCCCCGTACCAATGGCCCATACAGGCTCATAGGCAACGATTAACTCAGCAGGAACCAACTCGGTCGGCAGCTGATTCAACACGTTTAGCTGATCGGCCACCACGGCATTTTGGCGCTCGGCCAGGCGGTCCTCTAAAGGCTCACCCACGCACAGTACGGGCGTCACGCCCGCCGCCAGGGCGTTGATCAACTTGGCGCGCAGCACCTCATGATCTTCGTTAAAGTATTGGCGCCGCTCAGAGTGGCCCACCAACACAAAGTCTGCCCCGATGTCTTGCAGCATAGCAGCCGACACTTCACCGGTAAAGGCGCCATCCACGGCGTATTGACTTAAGTCTTGTGCGCCGCTTAAAAAAGCGCTCTGCGCAAAAGCCGTCACCAGGCTAGGCACATAAGGCATAGGCGCCGCGATGCCGGCCACCACCTGTTCGCCCACGGGCAATGCCGCGAACTGAGCCAGCAAGGCAGCGTTGCTGCTCAAGCGGCCATTCATCTTCCAATTGCCTAATATCCATTTTTTTTGCGACATGGGGGTAGCTTTCACTCACACACAATAATAGGCGGCATTGTAAACATATTCCCCCATTTAAGCAAAAGCCCCACCACCACCCCAAACTGAAACATTAAATCTCGTTAATATTCAATTGCTTATTAAAAATGACACAATTCATGACGCTTTGTCACACTTTTGAAATATTGTTTTCTTAGACTAGGCACATCGAATCAAACTGATTTTCTCACACAGGAGTGTCCTTCCATGCAAGTTTTGACCCGTACTGCCCTAGGCCTGAGCCTAGCCCTATTATCCGGTAGCTTGTTGGCCGCCAACATCACCGGCGCAGGCGCTTCTTTTCCACAGCCGGTCTACGCCCAATGGGCGCAGGCCTATAAGAAAGAAACCGGCCACCAGGTCAACTACCAATCTATTGGCTCTAGCGGTGGCGTGAAACAAATTCAATCCAAAACCGTTGACTTCGGTGCCACTGACGCGCCGTTGACCTCGGCAGAATTAAAAGCCGCCGGCCTGGTACAGTTCCCGACCGTCATCGGCGGCGTGGTGCCCATCGTCAACATTGACGGCATCAAACCGGGTCAATTAAAAATGACCGGCGACCTCTTGGCCAACATCTACTTGGGCAAAATCACCAAGTGGAACGACCCTGCCATCACCAAACTCAACCCTGGCTTGAAGTTACCTGACGCCAAAATCACCACCGTGTTTCGCTCTGACGGCTCTGGCACCACGTTTAACTTCACCAACTACTTGAGCAAAACATCTGCTGACTGGCAAAAAACCGTTGGCGCCGCCAACTCGGTTAAATGGCCTACCGCCACCTCTGGCGCTGCAGGCAAAGGCAACGAAGGCGTGGCCGTGTATGTGCGCCGCGTGAAAAATGCCATCGGCTACGTTGAGTACGCCTACGCCAAGCAAAACAAAATGTCGCACACGGCCATGAAAAACAAGGCCGGCAACTTTGTGCAACCGTCTGAAGCCACCTTTAAAGCCGCAGCCAACACCGACTGGGCCAAAGCCTCTGACTTCCACCTGATTCTGACCGACCAAGCCGGCGCTCAAGCCTGGCCGATTGCCGCCGCCACCTTTATCTTGATGCAAAAAAATGCGGTGAATTCGGAACAGTCTAAAGAAACCCTAAAGTTCTTCGACTGGGCCTACAAAAAAGGCGATGCCGCGGCCAGACAACTGGACTATGTGGCCATGCCTGAAAGCACCAAAACCCTCATCCGTAAGAGCTGGAAGAACATCACCGCCGACGGCAAAGCGGTTTACTAAGCCACACCCAAGAACCCAAGCACGCAGCAAACAGCGGGCTTGGGTTTTGCCACACCCAGACTAACTCAGAAAAAGAGACCTTATGTCGACGATTCAAAAACGCATGGCCACCCAACGCAAAGTCGATTGGCTATTCGTCAACACCACCAAGTTTTTTGCCTTTTTGGTGTTGGCCTCGCTGGCCGGCATCCTGATTTCGCTCACCATCGGTGCCTGGCCTAGCCTTGAGCACTTTGGCCTGGGCTTCTTCACCAGCAGCAACTGGGACCCCGTCGCCGGCGACTACGGCGCCCTCGCCCCCATTTACGGCACCATCGTCACCTCCGTCATCGCCCTGTTGATTGCCGTGCCCGTCAGCTTCGGCATTGCCATTTTCCTGACCGAGCTTAGCCCCATCTGGCTGCGGCGCCCGCTGGGCATCGCGATTGAGCTATTGGCCGGCATCCCGTCGATTATTTACGGCATGTGGGGCCTGTTTGTGTTTGCGCCGTTTTTTGCCGAACACATCCAACCCTGGCTCATCGACAACCTCGGTGAAGCCCCGATTATTGGGCCATTGTTCAACGGCATCCCCATGGGCATCGGCCTATTTGCCGCCAGCCTCATCCTGGCCATCATGATCATCCCCTTCATTGCCTCGGTGATGCGCGACGTTTTTGAGGTCACCCCCACCCTATTGAAGGAATCGGCCTACGGCCTCGGCGCCAACACTTGGGAAGTGGTGCGCCACGTGGTCTTGCCCTACACCAAAACCGGCGTGGTCGGCGGCGTGATACTGGGCCTGGGCCGAGCGCTGGGCGAAACCATGGCGGTGACCTTTATGATCGGCAATACCTTTAACATCAGCCCCAGCCTATTTGGCTCCGGCGTGTCGATTACCTCAGCCTTGGCCAACGAATTTGCCGAAGCCGTCGACACCCTACACCTGTCCTCTCTATTGGCCTTAGGCCTGATTTTATTCTTCATCACCTTTGTGGTGCTGTCGGCGTCTAAACTGATGTTGTTGCGCCTTAAACGCAACGAAGGCCGTAGCCACTAATCGGCACGAGGAACACGACTATGAACCAATCTTTGTATCGCCGCCGTCGCTTTGTGAATGGCTTTAACCTCACCGCCAGCCTGCTGACCATGATTTTTGGCCTGTTTTGGCTGGGCTGGATTTTGTGGACGCTGTTCTCGTTTGGCACCGAAGCCCTGTCCGTGACCCTGTTCACCGAAAGCACCCCTCCTCCCGGCATGGAAGGCGGCCTCGCCAACGCCATCGTCGGCAGCCTGATGATTACCTTCTTCAGCCTGCTCATCGGCACCCCAATCGGCATCCTCGCCGGCATTTACCTGGCCGAGTTTGGCGAGCGCGGCTGGCTGGCCCCGGCCACCCGCTTCATGAACGACATTTTGCTGTCGGCCCCATCCATCGTGATCGGCCTGTTTATTTACGAGCTCATCGTGGTGACCCAAGGGCATTTCTCTGGCTGGGCCGGGGCGTTGGCGCTGTCCTTGCTGGTGATCCCCGTGGTGGTGCGCACCACGGAGAACATGTTGCGCCTGGTGCCGAACTCGCTGCGCGAAGCCGCGGCCGCCCTAGGGGCACCCAAATGGAAATTGGTCGGCCTGGTGACGCTGCGCGCCGCCAAAGCCGGCGTGTTAACCGGCATTTTGCTGGCCTTTGCCCGCATCACCGGCGAAACCGCGCCCCTATTGTTTACCGCGCTGAACAACCAGTTCATGAGCACCGACATGAACGCGCCGTTGGCCAACTTGCCCAACGTGATCTTGCAGTTTGCCATGAGCCCTTACGATGACTGGCACGCCCTCGCTTGGAGCGGCGCCCTCATCATCACCATGGCCGTGCTGATCGCCAATATTTTGGCCCGCATCCTGAGCCGCAAATCCAAACATTCATAACTTTTTAAAGAGTCGATTAAGATGAACACCCCAATGGACACGCAAGCAAAAATCAACATCAATCACCTCAACTTTTACTACGGCGATTTTCATGCCCTAAAAGACATTAACCTCAGCATTGCCCCCAATCAGGTGACCGCTTTTATTGGCCCTTCTGGCTGCGGCAAATCCACGCTGTTGCGCACGCTTAACCGCATGTATGACCTTTACCCAGGCATGAAGGCCGAGGGGGAAATCATCTTAGACCAGCAAAACATTTTAGATCCGAGCATCGACATCAACCTGTTGCGCGCCAAGGTCGGCATGGTGTTTCAAAAACCGACGCCGTTCCCGATGTCGATTTACGACAACGTCGCCTTCGGGGTTAAGCTGTACGAAAAACTCAGCCGCGCCGAATTAGACGACCGCATAGAGTGGGCCTTAAACAAAGCCGCCCTATGGACGGAAGTGAAAGACAAGCTCAAGCAAAGCGGCCATTCCCTCTCCGGCGGCCAACAGCAGCGCCTGTGCATCGCCCGCGCCGTCGCCACCAAGCCTGAAGTATTGTTGTTGGACGAGCCCACCAGCGCCCTAGACCCCATCTCAACGGCCCACATCGAAGACTTGATCACCGAGCTCAAACAGGACTACACCATCGCCATGGTGACCCACAATATGCAACAGGCCGCCCGCGTGTCGGACACCACGGCGTATATGTACTTGGGGGACCTGGTCGAAGTGGGCAACACCAATCAAATTTTCACCACCCCAACAAAAAAAGCCACAGAAGATTACATTACTGGGAAATTTGGCTAATCCGTGTCACAATGCCCGCACATTAATACATCATCAGCACCAAAGCCTGCTATTGCAGGCTTGTCGCTTTTGAACAAAAGTCAACAGGCACACCTCGTTTTAGATGAAGACTAGAAGCAAATGACGCATTATTGACCTAGACGGCAATAATTCAAGACAAAGCGCTTGACGCATTTGCTACTAAAGCTAACAATTCATCTAATTACCCTCAACTCATCTATGTTTGAAAAATCATGTTTGAACTCTTTTCTGGCTTAACTGCCGGTCTCGTTATTCTCTTGTTGCTGTCACTATTATTGGTATTGGCCTTTGAATTCATCAATGGCTTTCACGATACTGCTAATGCGGTGGCAACCGTTATTTACACACAGTCAATGAAGCCGACCCATGCGGTACTGGCCTCAGCCGTGTTTAACTTTGTCGGTGTGATTGCGGGCGGTTTGGCCGTAGCCTATTCTATCGTGCATTTGTTACCGGTTGATGTCTTGGCCTCAGATGATTCTGGGCGCATGCTGGCCATGGTGTTCTCGCTCTTGATTGGCGCCATCATTTGGAACTTGGGCACCTGGTACTTCGGCCTGCCCGCCTCCAGCTCGCACACCCTCATCGGGGCCATCATCGGCGTCGGCGTGGCCAATGCGCTGCTGTCTGGCCAGGACTTAACCCAGGGCATTAACTGGGGCAAGGCTGCCGACGTTGGCCTGTCCCTGCTGCTGTCGCCCATAGCGGGCTTCTTCTTGGCCTTCTTCATGCTGCACGCGTTTCGCTTTATCTTCCCCGAAACCAATATCCACAAATCCCCCTACCAACGCCAAGACGTAGAAGGCCGTAAACATCCGGCGTTCTGGACGCGCTTTATGCGTATTTTGT
>JAGNPU010000301.1 GCA_017989485.1 Neisseriaceae bacterium | reverse complement strand
ATCAAAGCCTGTCACCGGCCACGTCTGCCTATCTGTCTGCCGCCCTAGGCTTAGGCCTGTTTACTGCGGCACGCCTGTGTGAGCAGGTACGCACCGGTATAGAAAGCCTGCCCTCTGGCCAGGCCAATGCCGCCTACGCCATGGGCTTTAGCCTGCCACAGGTTTATAAAATCGTGTTGCTGCCTCAGGCCTTCAGAATGATTTTACCGCCTCTGGGTTCAGAATTAACTAACTGCTTTAAGAATGCCTCGATTGCCTCTTTGGTGGGCGCGGCCGAGTTAATCACCCAAATCAAAACCGCCAGTGAATACACGCAGAACACCTTCGAATTCCTCACCTACGCCACCGTGCTGTACTTAATCATTAATCTGCTGCTGATTTTTGGCATGAACACCTTAGAGAAAAAACTGCGCATCCCCGGCATGCTGACAGGAGGTCAATCATGAGCTTCTGGCAAGATCTTCCCCTAGCCCTACCGGGGCTACAAGCCGGCCTGTGGATGACCCTCAAGGTATTGGCCTTTGGCGTGGTGGGCGGCATGGTCATCGGCACCATACTGGCCCTGGCACGGCTGTCTCGCTTTGCCTTCCTGAGTCAGGCGGCCAAGCTGTACGTGAACTATTTCCGCTCGGTGCCCTTGCTGCTGGTGCTGCTGTGGTTTTATTTTGCCGTGCCCTTGATTTACCACTGGGTCACCGGCGAATTCATGAGCATAGACACGGCCTTTGCCTCATCGGTGGTGGCGTTTATGCTGTTTGAGGCCGCCTATTTTTCTGAAATTGTGCGCGCCGGCATTCAGTCGATTGCCAAGGGGCAAATGAACGCCGCCTACGCCCTCGGGATGACCTACGGCCAAACCATGAGGCTGATTATTCTGCCCCAGGCCTTTCGAAAAATGACGCCGCTGCTGTTACAGCAAAGCATTATTTTGTTCCAGGACACCACCTTGGTCTACGCCGTAGGCCTGACCGACTTTTTCCGCTCGGCCTCGGTACGCGGCGATTTAATGGGCTTGTTAACGCCCTACATCGTCTTTGTGGGCGTGGTTTATTTTGTGATTAGCTTTATAGCCTCAAGCCTAGTCAAACAGTTACAAAGAAAGATCAGCGTATGACCCAAACGACAAATATGATAGAGATTCAAAACATCAGCAAATGGTATGGTGACTTTCAGGTATTGACCGACTGCAGCACCACGGTCAAAAAAGGCGAAGTCATCGTGGTGTGCGGGCCGTCAGGGTCGGGCAAATCCACCTTGATCAAATGCGTCAATGCGCTCGAGCCCTTCCAAAAAGGCCAGGTCGTGATTGACGGCGTCAAGCTCAAAGACAGCCAAACCAATTTGCCCAAGCTGCGCAGCCGTGTGGGCATGGTGTTTCAACACTTTGAGCTCTTCCCCCACCTGAGCATTATTGAAAACCTCACCATTGCCCAAACCAAAGTATTGGGCCGCAGCAAGGCGCTGGCGTTGGAAAAAGGCCTGGCCTACTTAGACCGCGTTGGCCTGAGCGCCCACGTCAATAAGTTTCCGGCCGAACTCTCCGGCGGCCAGCAGCAGCGCGTGGCCATTGCCCGTGCCTTGAGCATGGACCCCGTGGCCATGCTGTTTGATGAACCCACCAGCGCTTTGGACCCAGAGATGATTCAAGAAGTGTTGGACGTCATGGTGGGCTTGGCCAAAGAAGGCATGACCATGATGTGTGTGACCCATGAAATGGGCTTTGCCAAAAGCGTGGCCGACCGCATTATCTTCATGGACCAAGGGCGTATTGAGGAAGACTGCAGCAAAGACGAGTTCTTTAATGCCCCTCGCGGGGAACGTGCCCAGCAGTTTTTGTCTAAGATTCTGACCTCTTGCTGAGGCCAGACGCAATAAAGGCTGCCTTTAGGCAGCCTTTATTTTTAACATTGAAACCATATCACCATCTATATCTGTATTCTAAAGCCATTTGACGTTGTTTTGCTCATTATTGAATGAAGCATAAACCGTAGCCAAAGAGAAAAACCGCTCGAAAGCGGCTTTTTAAATTCGATTAGATCAAATTAAGCTGCTTGAATGTTTGAGGCCTGTTTGCCTTTAGGACCATCGGTCACGTCAAAGCTAACACGTTGGCCTTCTTTCAAGGTTTTGAAACCGCTCATGTTAATCGCAGAGAAATGTGCGAATAGGTCTTCACCACCTTCATCAGGAGTAATAAAACCGAAACCTTTAGCGTCGTTGAACCATTTAACAATACCTGTTGCCATTAAACTTCCTATACATATAAAAACATGTTGGTGAGACTAAATAACACGACAATGTGGTTTATGGGTTAAACTTAACCATCCACAAAATCGAGCACCGTGTATTGTTTTACGCAACTTATTTAATGCCGTCAAGTAAAGTTTGCATAATTACCGTATTAAAACCAAAGTCGCCACAAATACACGCCGTTATTTCATCCTAAGGTATTGATAGACATGACAAAAGCCAGCACTCGCTATGATGTAGACCTAGAAGTTGTAGAAAATACACAAAATATGCCTCCTCCACGAAAATTCAAGGTATCCTTGATTAATGATGACTACACACCCATGGATTTCGTGGTAGACGTTTTGACTGAAGTCTTCTTTTTAAACCAAGACCAGGCCGAAGCGGTGATGTGGCAAGTCCATGAAGAGGGCAAAGCCGTTTGTGGCCTATACCCCAAAGACATTGCATTAACCAAAGTCACCCAAGTGATGGCTTTAGCTCAAGAACATGGCCATCCCTTATTGTGTCTCGCCGAAGAGGAATAATCATGATTACCCCTGAATTAGAAACCACTTTGCAACATGCCTTTGCCCGCGCCAAGCTCAAGCGCCATGAGTTTTTGGGCGTGGAACACCTTTTGCTGGCCCTATTAGAAAATGATTTGGCCCGTAAGGTCTTATTAGGCTGTAAGGCTGACATGGCGATACTGGCCCACAAGCTCAGCGAGTTTATCGACGAAAACACCCCGATTATTCCCGACAATATGTCGGAACGCATTGAAACCCAGCCGACACTAGGGTTTCAGCGCGTGATACAACGCGCCATCATGCAGGCCCAATCCTCTGGCCACAAAGACGTGAATGGCGCCCAGGTTCTGGTGGCGATTTTTGGTGAAAAAGACGCCCATGCCGTTTACTATTTAAACCAGCAGTCGATTACCCGCCTCGAGGTGATGAACTACATCGCCCATGGCATAGGCCCAGACGATGCGCCCAGCAGCCCACCAGAGCCTGACGCCGAAGCCGTCGGCGAAGCCAGCGGCAACGAAACCGCCTTAATGAAGTAC
>JAGNPU010000300.1 GCA_017989485.1 Neisseriaceae bacterium | reverse complement strand
CGCCACTCTTGCCTGCGCTGGCCCGCTAGGTTCTGGCGAGGGCACCCCTTGCGCCAACGGCGTAAGGGGCGGCTGGCCGGGGTGGCCTTTTCTTTGCATACTTTCTTTTGGCCACCCAAAAGAAAGTCTGTCGCCCTACAGGGCGAAAGGCAACGGCCGATTAATAGCAAAGTGGCCGAAGCATTGCGGATGGCTTTAAGCTTAATCCTAACGGGCATCAGGGCCCAGCCTACGGCTGGCTGGATCCCCGCCTGCGCGAGGATGACGGCGCCTGGGGTGTGGTGGGTTGCCTCCAACGGACAGAGTAGGTCGCAACGCCAAATAAACCATGATTAATCCCACCCAGCAAAAAACCCACGACCAGGCCGTGGGCTTTTTTAATGCAGATGACTCATGGCGCCAGGCGGGTTTTTTCCCATTCGTTGTCCTCGTGATTCAACACGTACACCACGCGGTCATGCAAGCGGCTAGGGCGGCCTTGCCAAAACTCAACCCGATCGGGGGTCAACACATAGCCCCCCCAGTGAGGTGGCCTCGGCACCGACATGGGGTGTTTCAAGCCGAACTGGGCGGCGCGGGTCACCAACACCGATTTGCCAATAATGGTTTTGCTTTGCTCACTGGCCCAGGCCCCTACTCTAGACGCATAAGGCCTAGAGGCAAAGTAGGCGTCGGAGACGTCGGCGCTGGCCTTAGACACCGTCCCCTCTATGCGCACCGAACGCTCTAGCTCTGGCCAAAAAAAGGTCAGTGCCGCAAAGGGGTGGGCACTCAAGGCTTGGCCTTTACGGCTTTCGTAGTTGGTGAAGAACACAAAGCCGCCCTCTGCCACCTCTTTGAGCAACACCACCCGTGCCGTGGGCCGGCCGCTGGCGTCTACCGTGGCAATGTTCATCGCGGTGGGCTCGTTGACCTGGGCCGTCATCGCCTCTTTCAACCATATTTCAAACTGACCCACGGGCGACGGCAGGCACTCTTTAATGGACAGCTCTTTTTTTGAGTAATCCTGTCTGATCTCATGCAAATCCAAACTCATTCTATGCTCCCATAATACGGTTAATGGCATTAATATACGCTGTTTTAAGCCCTTAGCGACGTCGTTCTTAAGCGCATGACTTGTCTTGGTTTTATTGTCATTTTGGCGTATAATACCGTGTTTTATATTGAAACCTGACCCCGACATGCAACTATCAGTGATTGGTTTAAACCATCAAACAGCACCCGTCAGCATACGCGAACGTCTGGCGTTTGCGGCACAAGTGTTGCCCGATGCTTTACAGCAAATGGTCAAAGAGCGCGTGGCCAATGAGGCCGCGATCTTGTCCACCTGCAACCGTACTGAAATTTACTGCGTGGCCAAACCCGAACATGTCATCCAGTGGCTGGCAAAATACCACCACATTCCTGAAGCCGACATTCGCCCCTATTTATACACCTTAGACAGCGAAAAAACCATTCGTCACGCCTTTCGCGTGTCGTGTGGGTTGGATTCTATGGTTTTGGGCGAGCCGCAAATTCTGGGCCAAATCAAGGATGCGGTACGGATTGCACAAGAACAAAACACCATTGAGACCACGCTAAACACGCTGTTTCAGCGCACGTTTGCGGTGGCCAAAGAGGTCCGCTCCACCACCGCCGTCGGCGAAAGCTCGGTGTCGATGGCGGCCGCCTCGGTGAAAATGGCCGAACGCATTTTCCCTGACATCGCGGATTTAAACGTGCTGTTTGTGGGCGCGGGCGAAATGATCGAGCTGGTGGCCACCTATTTTGCGGCCAAAAACCCCAAGCACATGATGGTGGCCAACCGCACCCTAAAACGGGCGGAAGAGCTGTGCCAAATCATCGGTCAAAATGCCCAGGCCTGCGTGCTCAATGATTTACCCGATATTTTAAGCCGCTACGACGTGGTGGTGTCTTCCACCGCCAGCCCACTGCCGATTATTGGCAAAGGCATGGTCGAACGCGCCCTGAAAGGCCGTCGTAAAAACCCCATGTTCCTATTGGATCTGGCCGTACCCTTAGACATCGAACGCGAAGTCGGCGACTTAAGCGATGCCTTTCTCTACACCGTAGACGACATCGCCAGCATCGTCGAAATCGGCAAAGAAGCGCGCCAACAGGCCGCCTCCGAAGCCGAAAGCATCATCGATGAACGCGTGCATGATTTTCTGGCGTGGCAAGAAACCCGGAAAAACGTGCCCCTCATCGTGTCATTAAAAGACGAAGGCGAGCGCGCGCGCCGCTACGTATTGGCCAACGCCATCAAACAGCTCAATAAGGGCATGTCGCCAGAAGACGTGCTCGAACGCCTGTCGGTCCAGCTGACCAACAAGCTCTTACACGCCCCCACGCGTGCCCTCTCTCAAGCGCAAATTCAAGACAACGAAACGGTAGAAGCCATTGCCCAGGTCTACCACCTACGGAACGATTAAACACCCATGAAAGCTTCTTTACTGTCGAAACTTCAATTCCTTTCTGAGCGTCTTGAAGAGGTTACCCATCTCTTGGCCAGCGAACAGGCCACCAACGACATGGACCAATACCGCAAGCTCACCCGTGAGCATTCGGACATTACCCCTATTGTGGAAACCTACCATTTATACCTACAGGCACAGCAGGACAAGGCCGACGCCGAGGAAATGCTCAGCGATCCGGACATGAAAGAATTTGCCCAAGAAGAACTGCAAAGCGCCAAAGAGCGCCTAGAAAGCATTGCGCTTCAATTGCAAAAGCTGCTGCTGCCCAAAGACCAAGACGACGACAAAAATATTTTCATCGAAGTGCGTGCCGGCACCGGCGGCGACGAAGCGGCCCTGTTTGCCGGCGACTTATTGCGCATGTACACCCGCTTTGCCGAACGCAATCGCTGGAAGGTCGAAATCGTGTCGGCCCATGAGTCGGATCTGGGCGGCTACAAAGAAGTGATTGCCCGCATCGAAGGCTTTGGCGCCTTTAGCAAATTAAAATTTGAATCCGGCGGCCACCGCGTGCAACGTGTGCCCGACACCGAAAGCCAAGGCCGGATTCATACCTCTGCCTGTACCGTGGCGGTGATGCCGGAAGCAGACGAATTAGATGAGGTCATCCTCAACCCTGCCGATTTGCGCATTGACACCTTCCGCGCCAGCGGCGCCGGTGGTCAGCACGTGAACAAAACCGACTCCGCCATTCGGATTACCCACTTGCCCAGCGGCATTGTGGTCGAGTGTCAGGACGACCGCTCCCAGCACAAAAACAAGGCCCAGGCCTTAAGCGTCTTGGCCGCACGGATTAACGACATCAAGCGCCGCGAACAGCATGACA
>JAGNPU010000299.1 GCA_017989485.1 Neisseriaceae bacterium | reverse complement strand
CTGCCCAGTGGCGGCCATAAGGAGCACAGCAGCCTAGGGGTGTTGTTTCGTGGCCATCCTAAGGCTTTGTTGGCGGGGGTGTTGATCACCATGGGGGGGACGGTGGCCAACTTCATCGTGCTGAACTACATGATGAACTACGCCATCAGCGTGTTGAAACTGCCGTTTTCCAGCAGCATTTGGGCGGCGTGCTTGGCCGCAGCGGTGCAGTTGCTGTTGATTCCGTTTTCCGGCATCCTCAGCGACCGTATTGGCCGTAAAAAAGTGATACTGTGGGCGCGGGTGGGGATGGTGTTGTTAATCTACCCTATGTTTGCCTGGGTCAGTCAGTCGGCTACCGTGTCGGTGCTGCTGTGGGCGGTGTTGGCCTTGTCCATTCTGCTGGCGCTCAATGGCGGCCCCAGCGTGGTGCTGACGGCAGAGATTTTCCCGGCCCACGTACGGGCCACGGGCTTGTCTTTGGTGTATAGCTTTGGGGTCATGCTGTTTGGCGGCTTTGCTCAACTCATCGTCACCGGCCTGATTCAGCTCACCGGCAATCCCAATGCACCCGCTTTGTACGTGGTGGTGACGGGGCTGTTGAGCCTGTTTGGTTTGCTGTTGGTGAAAGAGACTGCGGGTAGGCCACTGGCTTAGCGTGGTGTGAAACAAAGCCGCCGATCTGGGATCGGCGGCTTTTTTGTTGGCCTTACTGCTATAGCCGGTACACGTTGATCACGCCCTTGACGTCGGACAGGGCCGCAATCACCTTAGGCAAATCGTCCACCTGTTTGACCTCAACGGTGAAGCGCATATTGGCCAAATGGTCTCGGGACATGGTTTGGACGGCGGTGACGTTAATCTTGTTGCGAGAAAACGCGTCGGACACGTCACGCAAGAGGCCGCTGCGGTCGCGTGCGGTCAGCTCGATGTCGATGGGGAAGACGCCCTGTTGGGCGTTGCCCCAGGACGCATGGACAACTTTTTCTGGCGCCTGCTGGGCCATATTAATGTAGGCCGGGCAGTTGTGGCGATGGATGGAAATGCCTCGGCCTTTGGTCACAAAGCCCATGATGTGGTCAGGCGGTGCCGGTTTGCAGCACTTGGCCAAGACCGTCATCAGATTGGCCACGCCGTCCACCAAAATCCCGTTGGGGTTGGTTTGGGCCTTGCTTTTCTTGACGATGCTTTCTTCGGTGACGTTTTTAACGTCTTCTTGCTTCAGCTGTCCCGCGGCCTTGCTGATGGCGCGTGGCGACACCTCGCCGTGGCCTAAGGCCTGATACAGCTCGTCCAGCTTGTTGTGGCCTAGGCGCTCGCATAGGGCCTGTAGGTTAGGCCTGATGTGCAGCTTGCTCAGCTCGCGGTCAAGCAGGCCTTTGCCGGTTTCGCGAATGGTCTCGCCGTTTTGTTGGCGGATGGACAGGCGAATTTTGTTAATCGCCTTATTGCTTTTGACCCAGCCATCGTAGAGCCAGCTCACCGATGGCCCCCCTTCTTTGGCGGCGATGATCTCGACCCGTTGACCGTTTTCCAAGGGCGTGGACAGCGGCACGATTTGGCCTTCTACCTTGGCGCCGCGGCAGCGGTTGCCGATGTCGGTGTGCAAGGCGTAGGCAAAATCGATGGGGGTGGCGCCGTGGGGCAGCGACAGCACCCGGCCCTTTGGGGTCAGCACATAAATGGTGTCGTTGAACAACTCGGTTTTAAACGCGTCGGCCAAATCGTCTTTGTCCGAATCGGCCATGCTTTCGCGCCAGTCTAGCAGCTGACGCAGCCAGGCGATTTTTTGTTCGTATTCGCTGTCACCCTTGCCGCCTTCTTTGTAGCGCCAGTGGGCGGCCACGCCAAATTCGGCAAATTCATGCATGTCGAAGGTGCGGATTTGGACCTCAACGCCCTTATTGTCAGGGCCGATGACCACGGTGTGGAGGCTGCGGTAGTCGTTGGCCTTAGGGTGGGAGATGTAATCATCAAACTCACCCGGGATGGGCTGCCACATGCCGTGGATGATCCCTAAGGCCGTATAACAATCGGGAATGGTGTCCACCAAAATGCGCACCGCTCGAATGTCGTAGAGGTGTTCGAAGTCCAGCTTCTTCTGGCGCATTTTTTTGTAAATCGAATAAATGTGCTTGGGGCGACCGGCCACCTCGGCGTGAATGCCGACGTTTTTGAGTTCGGATTGCAAGGTGCTCAGGAGGCGATCAATGTATTCCAGGCGTTCGGTGCGTTTTTCGTCCAAGAGTTTGGCGATGCGGCTGTATTCCTGCGGCGACTGATAGCGAAAGCCTAGGTCTTCTAATTCCCATTTAATCTGCCACACGCCCAGGCGGTTGGCCAGGGGGGCGAATAGGTCTAGGGTTTCTTTGGCAATGCGCTGCACCAGTGCCTTGTCTTCAATGCGGTCTAGTGCGTGCATGGTCTGGGTGCGCAGGGCCAGCTTAATCAACACCACGCGAATGTCGGTCACCATGGCCAAGAGCATTTTGCGCATGGTCTCGGCCTGTTTTTGGCGCTCTTCAGGTGCGTCCAGCTGGTCGACGCTGGCCAGTTCGGTCAGTCGGTCCACCTGGTTGACGCCGGCAATCAAATTAATCAGGCTGGGCGGGAAATGGGGGGCGAGCGAATTTTGCCAGTCGTTGTCGACGATGGGCAAAACGCACAATAGCGTCGCCGCAATGGCGTCGGGCAGCAGATCTAGCTCGGCGACGATGGTGGCCGCGCCCATGACGTGGTGAAACAGCGCTTCTTTTAATAGGGTGGTGTGATGGCCGGGATAATGCTGTCGTGCCCACGAGAACGCCTGCCGAATGAGCTGACTGTCTTTTTCGGAAAGGCCTGCGGTGATGGCTTCTATCCAAGCTTCTGGATGTTGGGCATCTTTGAGGGTGTCGGCAACGCTACGAACAACGGAGACCATGGCGAGTATTCAGTCCTATTGGTAATGACGCTTATTGTACCGCTATTATGGGCATCGCACACGGACGACGTGTGGGGTGGCCGTTTTAACGGTACTGTTTTAAATAATTTAATAAAGGTTTCGGCATGCCTATATTGCCCAGTGTTTCTGCCGTTGCCCATAGGTTAGGCGGGCTTTCCGGCAGGACTTTCGGGCTGTGAAAGGCAAACGGAGTAATAATGAGTTGAAAATGAGTCAGTCTGTGGGTGAGCGGGGTTTGTTCGGTAAAGTCGGCAAAATCCAGACCCAGCGCAATCATGTGGCTTTCTAGCGACGCTAACGAATCAAACGTGGGCACGCAGTAAAGGCCGCCCCAAATGCCTTGATCGGGTCGTTTTTCCAGGAGTAGCTGTGCCTGCGGGTGGCTGACG
>JAGNPU010000298.1 GCA_017989485.1 Neisseriaceae bacterium | reverse complement strand
GCGCTGTGCCCGCATAGGTAAAGTGCTCGGCAGGGTCGAACAGCTGGCGCTGATCGGTGTATTCCTCATACTGCGTCCACCCGTACAGGCCAAGGGCAGAGAGCCAATTCGACGGTAGGTAGGAGTGGGCCACCACGCCCCCATAGCTGGGTAGGTCGACGTTTTCGGTGACTGCTTGCGCTTCTTGTTGGCGGTCTAAAAAGTGCAGCGGCAAGCCTATGGCCACCAGCACCCACGCCAGGTGCCGCAGTGCGCGCCAGCGCTGCGACGGCGTGTTGAGCTGCGCCCATAGGGTGCGCTGAAGCGGGCTGCGCCAGATGAGCCAGAGCGGGAAAGCGCTGAGCAACACCAGCCACAGAATAAAGTAGCGCCCGACCACTTCCTTGGACAAGTCGGTGTCGGTGGTCAGCACGGAAATCACCACCCCATAGCCTATGACCACATTAAAAAACGTCATGTAATAACTGGCGGCGACGGACACCAGCAACAGCAGGGCACTCAGTAGGCGATAGCCCATGCGGCCACTTAAAGACAGCAGGGTGAGGAGGAAGTAGGTCAACAAAACCACGGCGGCCGATTCGGCCAGGGCCCCGACCCATTCAATGGCGCTAAAGGGGCCGGTGAATAAGGTGTCAAAGCGTGTGTGTAAGACGCTGAGGTTGAGGACAAAGCCGATGTATAGCGCGAGCAATAAGGATAAAGACGGTTGTGACAGAGATTTGATGTGGTTCATTGGGCCCTAAAAAGCCAGCGTGGCGTGCTGGCAAACTTAACGCCAGCCCAGTGTGGGCCGCGTTGCGCAAAATGGTGTGAGCCGGCCACCGATAGGGCAAGGGCCGCGGCCTCCATCATACTAGGCCGCGGCGGCCTGCGTCTGATTTTTTTGGGGTTAAGCCGTGTCTTGCTCTGTCCCCGCTGCGCCAAGAGTAGGACTGCAGGGCAACAAGACCGAGGAAGCTTATGTGAACGCCTGACCAAGGGTTTGAGGCGCCAGCAGGCTCATGCGGGCACAGGCATCGGTTTGGGGGTGGTTGACGCAATAATGGCCCCCTCGGCTTTCGTGCCGCGCGTAGGCGCTGAGGGTGATGAGCCTGGCCGCCAGCAGCATGTGATGCGCTGTCGTGGTGGGCTCAGCGGCGCACAACGAGGACCATGATTGCAACTGCGCCCACAGTGTGGCCATGCCGACCGTGCTTCTGCCCACGTTTAAGTGGCGGCTCATCAAGGCCTGTAGGGCCTCAATGCTAAAAGGCTGGGGGACGACGTCGACGTTTGGGGGCAGGCTAGGCGTGTGGGTCGGCATGCCAGGGGTGAGTCGGGGCCAAGGCCGATGCGCCATAAGGTCTTGGGCGATGCGGCGGCCAATGACCACGCACTCCATGAGGGAATTGCTGGCCAGTCGATTGGCCCCGTGTAGGCCCGTGGACGCGACTTCACCGACGGCGTATAAGTGGGCGACGTCGGTATGGCCGTGGCCGTCGGTCAGCACACCGCCACAGCCATAGTGTGCGGCGGGCGCCACCGGAATCGGCGTGGTGGTGATGTCGATTCCCAAGGCCAAACACCGTTGGGCGATGGTGGGAAAGAGGCGCACAATAAAGTCAGGCGTGTGATGGCTGATGTCCAGTAACACATGGTCTAGCTGATGCGCGTGCAGTTCCTGCACGATGGCCCTGGCGACGATGTCACGCGGCGCCAGCTCGGCCCGTGGATCGTGATCGGGCATGAAGCGGTGGCCATCAGGGCGTCGCAACAGCGCACCTTCGCCCCGTAAGGCTTCAGAAATCAAGAACGTCGGCTGGTTTTGTAAGGCCAAAGCCGTGGGGTGAAACTGAATGAATTCCAAATTGGCCATGCGGCAACCCGCCTGCCAGGCCAGGGCCAGGCCGTCGGCCGTGGCCACCGGAGGATTCGTCGTGTGGGCAAACAGCTGGCCCAGCCCGCCGGTGGCCAAAACCACATGGTGGGCCTGGAGGGTAAGGACGGGGCCAGCGTCAGCATGGACGGCCAAGGCACCGTGGCAGCCATCCTCGTCGACCAGCAGCTGCGTCACCCGGTGGTGTGTCAGCACGCGGACGTTGGGCCTGAGGCGTAAAGCCTGTTGGAGGGTGTGGGTGACCACGTGGCCGGTTTGGTCTGCGGCGTGGACGATGCGGCGTTGGCCATGGCCGCCCTCGCGGGTTAGGTGTAAGCCACCATCAGGCCCTAAGGTGAACGGTACCTGTTGCTGTTGCAGCCAGTGAATCGCGTCTGGGCCGGCCGCCACAATGTCGGCCACCACATCCGGGTCGCACAGGCCAGCCCCTGCGATGAGGGTGTCTTCGATGTGGTTCTGAACGCTGTCGTCGTCGCCTAAGACGGCAGCCATCCCGCCTTGGGCCTGATCGCTGGCGCACAGGGCGAAGTCTTGCTTGCACACCAAGCCGACGTTTAACTGCTGGGGCAGCGACAGGGCCACGCTAAGGCCGCCGAGTCCTGCGCCAATAATGAGTACGTCAAAATCCATAAAGTGTCCCGTCCTGTGGGTTAGTATCAATTAATGCTCATTATGAGCATTAATTGATTGACTGTCAAAATCCACTTGATGGGGCGGGGTCATTTTTGAGATTAAAGGCCGCAAAGGCTAAGGCGTTGGTCGGATTGCCATCAAGCCCCCTGGCGGCAAACCGACAGGGGGCTTGATGATGGCTTTACACGCCTAAGAAGGTAAAGGGCTTGGTGGGTTTGAACGCCGCAGACACTTCACCGGAATAAATATGGCTTTGGTCTGGGCCCAAGTCCAGTTTTTTGACCTGGCCGGTTTTGGGTGAGAAATCGACTTTGTTTAAGTCTATCCAAAACAGGTTGGGCGAGACGGCCGATTCAAAGAAGTACAGCTGGCGTTTATGGTCAAACACGGTGCGCCAGCGCGTCGATGAAATATTGGGCTCTTCTTCGGTATTCAGGCCGTAGGGCACAGACACATTGCGGATGACGCTGAATACACTGGCCACTGATTCTTTTAAATCAGCCGTTTTGGGAATGGCATTCACATAGAATGACGCGCGTGCAAAGCGATCGGCGGCGCGATTGGTGCCAGGCAGCATCACCGTCCCGCCAATTTGCTGCCAGTATTGGTTCAGCGCCAGCTGTTGGTCAAAAGTCGGTGAGTTGGTCATGACCTGGTAGCGGCGGTCGTGGTGTATCACCTGTTTCCCATTGATGTATTCAACAATGGCGCTGTCGCCAGACTGATCGGAAATGGACAGATGTAAAGAGGCCAGACGTTGTTCACCAGGCACTGAGTCGGTAATCACGATGAAGGGCTCTTTCTCTAGGGC
>JAGNPU010000297.1 GCA_017989485.1 Neisseriaceae bacterium | reverse complement strand
CATGCTCTTGAGCCTATTGGTGGCCAACCTGCCGGCGCAAATGAATCGCCTCAGCATTGGCACCACCAACGTCCCCATCGCCATCGGCCTCATCCTCATGATGTATCCACCCTTGGCCAAGGTGCAGTATGAAGCCTTACCCAAGGTATTTACCGACAAAAAAGTCTTGCTGCTGTCGCTGTTGCAAAACTGGCTCATCGGCCCTGCGCTGATGTTTGTGCTGGCGGTGTTGTTTCTGCACAACCACCCGGAATACATGACGGGGGTCATCCTGATTGGTCTGTCGCGCTGCATCGCCATGGTCTTGGTGTGGAACCGTCTGGCCGACGGCGACAGCGAATACGTGGCCGCCCTGGTGGCCTTTAACTCGATTTTTCAAATCCTGTTTTTCAGCGTGTTTGCCTGGTTTTATCTGTCCTTCTTGCCGCCACTGTTTGGCCTATCGGCCAGCGTGATCAACGTCGGCTTCGTCACCATTGCCCAAACCGTGCTGATGTATTTAGGCATCCCCTTTGTGGCCGGCTATTTAACCCGCAAAATCCTCATCCAGCGCCGGGGCGCGCACTGGTATGAAACCGTATTCCTGCCCAAGATCAGCCCGCTGACGCTGGCGGCGCTCTTGTTCACCATCATGGCCATGTTCAGCTTAAAAGGGCGAGAGGTTATCTACCTGCCCTTTGACGCGCTGCTCATCGCCCTCCCGCTGATTTTTTACTTTGTGATCATGTTTGTCATCAGTTTTGTGATGGGCAAGCGCATGGGCGAACCCTATGCCAAAACCACGGCCATGGCGTTTACCGCCGCCAGCAACAACTTTGAGCTCGCCATTGCCGTGGCCATTGCGGCATTTGGCCTGGCCTCGCCCACGGCCTTTGCCGCCGTGATCGGCCCCTTGGTCGAGGTGCCGGTATTGATGGCCTTAGTGGGCGTAGCCCTATGGCTGAAGAAGCATTATTTTACATAAGGCATAAGCGGGCATCTTAATGCCCTAAGTCTTGCTGCTGTAACAGCTGCATGTCAACATGGGCTAAGAAAGCATCGGGAAACAAATAGCGTCCCTTAAACACGGGCGCGGTAACCGTTTGCCACGCCAGCTTAAACGCGGGCCGCTGCTGGGCGAGTGCGCTCTGGATTAAGGTCGTACAATACAGGTGGTCGGCCTCTTCTGAGGCCAACACAAAAGGCTGCCCCAACTGCGCTCGCAAGCCAGTAATCATCTGCTCGATTTGCTCCTGACTCAAGAACAAAGGCCTTAGCTGAGCATAGGCCGTGGCCCGTTTGGGCGCTAAAAACACCGCTGCGGGGGTGAGCAACACCTGATCCAAACGCTCTGGGTCATCGTCGGTGGTGGCGTGGATGATGATGACCTCAGGCTGGGTTTGCACCACCATACCAATATGGGAGTAACGCCCACCACCGGCCTGTTTGATCAGCAGGCTGTCCATGCCCGTCCCCATTCTCAAGATCAAATCACCGCGCTGAACGTCGCGCAACTGGCCCATATCAAATAGTCTTTCTGGCGGCGGCCCCCGGAATAGCGCCCACAAAAAAACCAATAAAATCAAGCCCACCACACCCAAAGCTTTGATTTTATTGGTCTTGAGCCACCGCCACATGGGCTGCGTCATGACTATAGGTCTACCTGCCAACCTTTGTCGGTTTTAATTGTTTTCACCCGTTCACTTTTGACTTTGGCGTCTGCATGATTAAACGTCACCGTCACATACACCATCGCCGTGGTCGCACCATCGGCCAAGGCCACCTCTGCCGCTTTAATCGACGCCACGCCCCCAAAAGAGGCGGTTTGCTGTGCCTGTCGAGCCATGCTGCCCTTTAGCTTGCCACGCACCATGTCTTCAGCACCGGCATCGGCCTTGTCTTCTGGCCAATAAATCAGGCCCATCGCCTGTTCTATTTTGTCATGATATAAAGCATCCACAAACGACTCGGCCACTTTTTCAGGGGTGGGCTGGCCGCCACAGCTTACCAGAGTCAGGCCCAGCAGCGTCACCCAGACCAGGTGCATCATTGTTTTCATATTCATCTCCATAAGATAGGGCCTAAAGGGTAGCAGAGGACGCCATGCGGATCAAACATATCCTATTATAAATAGACTAATCCTCTAGGCCATATAGCAAAAAACCTGCTGATGCAGGCTTCTTCGACAAGCAAGGCTGATCGCACTTTGCGAGACAAGGCACACACCTGGTCGATGTTCATGTCGCGCAAATTGGTCGCAATCAGGCGGGCCCTACGGGGTGAGGATTAACCATTGAGCACATCGGCATCAGCCTTGCATATAAAACCATCATGATTTAAAAAAACACATCAATTAGACCCGTCCTGCCAATATGGGAAAAAACATTAAAACATAGCACCAAAACAATTGATTTAATTAATGTTTATTTTGATTTTAACATAAAAACATAATCTCACAAAAAAAGACAATCGATCAAATTATGCTAAAATCATGAAAAACCTCAACACAATGAGGCACATCACATCTGATCATCATTGCTTACCCAACCACCACGAAGACTATGGTTTTGATCAGCCGACGCAGCAGGTCGATGCATGCATGCCCTGCAAAATCCCCGCTAACGGCGTCTAGTCTCCCCCTAATAGATTAGCGTGCCACACAGGCCGACGTTGGCTGGACAACAGTCGTGGATTTGGCCTTTGGAGTATCTATGTTTCAATTTACAACAACCCATATTGTGCTCATGATGTTGGCCTTTTATGGCCTGACTTTTGTACTGACTTTGCGCATCGGCAAAAGAAGAGAGAACGTCGACGGCTATATGATTGCCAATGGTTCGATTGGCTTCGGCCTGTCCGCCGCCAGCATGACGGCCACCTGGATTTGGGCTGCCTCCTTTTATGCGGCCGCCACTTCTGCCTATCAGTACGGGCTTTCCGGCGCCCTGCACTACGGGCTTTGGGGCGGCTTAATGATTTTATTCATCTACCCTTTTGGCCGACGTTTTCGTCAGTTGGCGCCCAATGCCCATACCTTGGCCGAAATCATGCATGCCCGCCATGGCAGCGCCAGCCAAATGATTTTGGCGGGCTCAAACATCATCGGCAGCCTCATCAGCCTCATGGTCAACTTTACCGCCGCCGGCGTCTTGGTTGATATTTTGTCGCCCTTAAGCTTTGTCCATGGCGTCTTGATTGCGGGCTTAGGCGTGCTTTCATACACCTTATGGTCGGGATTTCGCGCTTCGGTGTTTACCGACTATGCCCAGCTCTTGGCCATGATCTTGGCCGCCGTGGTCATCATTCCTACCCTATTCTTCACGCTGGGTGGCCTTAAATATTT
>JAGNPU010000296.1 GCA_017989485.1 Neisseriaceae bacterium | reverse complement strand
GGCAGGCACAGCTCGCGCACAAAAGTCGCCTCGGACAATTGTAAGAGGCTATTGGTCATCATCACCACGTCATGCAGGGGTATGGTTTCCCCGCCCCCTGCCAAAGCGGCCTGAGCCAGCGGCACCGACAAATCATCCTCGGTGTTTAAATAGCCCAGCTGTAGCGTCGTCACCGCCAACCGCTGGTGCCGATAGCCTTCTCGCAAGGCATCGGCGATGCCGTTTAATGCGGTTTTGGTGGCGCCAAAGGTGACTTCCGGCCGGCCGCTTTGCCGCAGTGCTGAGGTGGAGCCCGTCAAAATAATCCGCGGTCGCTGCGACGCCAACAGCTGCGGCAAAAGTCGTTTGATCAATAAAATCGTGGCGGTGACGTTGCTGTTCACCATGGTCATGATGGCCAGGTCATCGTCTTCTTGAAAATCATAATCTGCCGAAAAGGCCTGCGCCTCCCATAGGCCTAAATTGTAAATCAAGACGTCCACCACCGGCGGTAACGCAGCGGCAATCTGGCCTACCGCAATCAAAGGATTGCTCAAATCGGCCTCTATCCAACACAGCTGTCCCGCCTGATGCGCAAACGCGGGCGGCTGCGTTCTGGCCACGCCAAAAACGGTGTCCTCTGGACCACCCAAGCCGGACGCAAAAGCGCGCCCTAGGCCTTTACTGGCCCCGACAATGACAATATTCATGCGGTTTCCTCATTGATAATGGGCTGATTTAATAACAAATCAGCCCATACGTAAAGCCTTAAATCGTGAATGACCACCCGAAACCCAACGGCCACAAAAAAGCCGTTAAACATCAAAGACATTTAACGGCGCTCACCGATCAGGCGGTTCGCTCAGTCTGCCGTAATCATGGTCCCTACGCCGGCGGCGGTAAAGATTTCCAACAGCAAAACGTGCAGCACGCGCCCGTCGATGATGTGTACGGCCTGTACCTTATCCTGAGCCGCTTCTAAGGCAGCCTGTATCTTCGGCAGCATGCCCCCGTACAAAGTGCCGTCGGCAATCAATTCGGCGATGGATTCGGCGTTTAACCGCGGCAACAGGCGACCTTCTTTATTCAACACGCCGGGCGTATTGGTCATTAAAATCAATTTTTCTGCCGCCAGGGTTTTGGCCAACTCGCCGGCCACCAAATCGGCATTAATGTTAAACGCCTCGCCTTGAGCGCCCACGCCAATCGGCGCCACCACGGGAATAAAGCCTTGGCCGGTCAAGGCATCCAGCAAGCTGGTGTCTATGGACTCAATTTCGCCCACTTGGCCAATGTCGATGTCGTTGCCGTGTTCGTCGTGCATGGCCAATTTCTTGGCGCGTATGAAATGGCCATCCTTACCGGTCACCCCAACCGCCTTGCCCCCGAACTGGTTAATCATCGACACGATTTCTTTATTGACGCCGCCGCCCAACACCATTTCCACCAAGTCCATGGTCTCTTTGTCGGTGACGCGCATCCCTTGAACAAAGACGCCTTCCTTGCCGACCTGAGCCAAAACCTGATTAATCTGGGGGCCGCCGCCATGGACCACAATAGGGTTCATGCCGACCAATTTCAACAGCACGATGTCTTTGGCAAAATTTTGTTTCAATACATCATCTATCATGGCGTTGCCACCGTATTTGACCACAATGGTCGAGCCAGCGAACTGGCGAATATACGGTAAGGCCTCGGCCAGAATCAACGCCTTGTCGTCGGCGGTAAGGTGACTCATCTTCTTCTCACTTTGTGTACGGGGTATATAAATAGCGCATGGCTGCTTCTTTGTCGTCAAGAAGCAGCCATGTCAAACCTTGCCCATTAAGAAGCTATTTTTAGCACATTGCGCCCATTACAGCAATGGACTCATGATGAAAAACAGCTTTTCCAGAATTTTTTTGCGAAACGGTCGTGCCGCCCACAGCTGGGCATCCAGCCGCTCTGACTGCTGCAAATACCCTTCTTGCAAGATGGCCACCTCGTTGGCAAACACGGGGTCATCCACGGCGATGGTGACTTCGAGGTTTAGCCATAGGCTGCGAATGTCCATGTTCACCGTCCCCACCATGCTCAGCTGGTTGTCCACCAACACGCTTTTGGTGTGCAATAAGCCGCCCTCAAACTGGTGGATTTGCACGCCGGCAACCAATAGTTCGTCAAAGAAGGCGCGCGATGCCCATTTCACCATGGTGGAATCATTGTGTTTGGGCACGATGAGTTTGACCGTGACGCCCCGATACGACACCACTTTTAAGGCCTCAACCAGGGAGCCGCTGGGCACAAAGTAAGGCGTGGTGATCACCACCTCGCTGGTGGCCGCGTATATCGCCGACAGCAGCGATTGATTCATTAAGTCTTCGGGAAACCCGGGGCCGGTTGCCAACAGCTGTACGGCGTGGCTGTTGTGGCCGCTGACCTCAATGGCAGGACGGGTTGGGTGCGGTGGCAGCATGCGCTGGCCGGTCTCGATCTCCCAATCCCAGGCGTGAAGGCCATTAAGGACGGCCGCAATCGGCCCATCCATGCGCACCATCACGTCTATCCACTGGCCCACATTCGCCCCCTGCTTGAAATAGGCGGGGTCCACCATGTTCATGCTGCCCGTATACGCCGTGACGTTGTCGATCACAATGATTTTACGATGCTGGCGCAGGTCCATGCGCCGAAAAAACATCCGGATGGGGCTGACATGCAGGGCCTCAATCAAATGAATGCCGGCGGCCCGCATTTCGGCAGCAACCTTGCTTTTGAAAAAAGCCGAGCTGCCCACGGAATCCAGCATGATGTGGCAGTCAACGCCACGCTGCTGGGCACGAATCAGCGCCGCCTTCACCTCATCCACCAGGCCGCCATTGTGCCAAATGTAAAACACCATTTTGATGCTTTCCGTCGCGTTATCGATGTCTGCCGCCACGCTGGTTAAAGCCTCTCGAGCATTGTCTAAGATGTGTAGCTCATTGCCCATGAGGCAAGGGATAGACAGGCGCCGCTGGCACAGTTTAAACAAGGGTGTGGCAATCACCGACGCCTGCTTTAAGACCAGCCGTGGCGCGGAGTTTAAATCATTAACCCATTCATAAAAAGGCAACATCATGGCGTTCGCATTTTTGGCCCGCTCTTTGCCCAAATACACCTCACCAATGATTAAGTACAAAAACACGCCCACAAACGGAAACAGAAATATCACCATCAGCCAGGCCAGGGTCACCGAAACCACCTGCCGCTTCATGATGAGGCGAAAAGTGGTAGAGGCCACCAGCACCCAATACAGAATAGGCAGCATGATTTGCAATACATCACTCATGTCCACGCCAAAATCAGCCCAAAATGTCATGCTCGTCCTTGT
>JAGNPU010000295.1 GCA_017989485.1 Neisseriaceae bacterium | reverse complement strand
GCCAGACTGTGGGCGAAGGTGACCTATTCGTGGCGCTTAAGGGTGAGCGTTTTGACGCCCATGAGTTTGTGGTGGACGCCCTCAATAAAGGGGCGGTTTTGGCCATAGTGCGAGACGATTTTTTATCCAATGACCCGCGTGTGATTCGCGTGCCGGATACGCTGGCGGCCCTAGGCCAGCTGGCCAAAGCCTGGCGCGATCAGTTAGAGATTAAAGTCGTGGGCATTACCGGCTCCAGCGGCAAGACCACGGTCAAGGAAATGATGGCCAGCATTGCCCGTGTGGGCTTTGGCAAGGCGGCGGTTTTGGCCACCCAAGGCAATTTGAACAACGACATCGGCCTGCCGTTGACGCTGCTGCAGCTGACGGCGGCCCATAAAGTGGCCATCATCGAAATGGGCATGAACCATTTCGGTGAATTAACCTATTTAACCCATTTGGCCCGCCCTGACGTGGCCTTGGTCAACAATGCCCTGCGCGCTCACGTCGGCTGTGGCTTTGATGGCGTGGCCGACATTGCCCGGGCCAAGAGTGAAATTTACGCGGGGCTACAGGCCGATGGCCTGGCCTTAATCCCTTGTGAGGACGCCAATGCGGCGACGTTTGTCGACGCCACTCAGAGCAAAAAGACCCAAACGTTTGGGCTACATCAAGGCGATGTGCACGCTGAGAATATAGTCTTGGCGCCGCTCTCCAGCCGTTTTGACTTGGTGGCCGCAGCCGGTCGCCAGGCGGTGACGTTGCCGACGGCCGGTGCCCATAATGTGTACAACGCCGTGGCCGCTGCCAGCATGGCTTTGGCCTTAGGCCTGTCCTTACAAAATATTGCACAAGGATTGGCACAATTCAGTAACATTTCTGGCCGATTACAAGTAAAATCGGCTCCCAATGGCGCCCGCGTGCTGGACGACACCTATAACGCCAACCCCGACTCGATGAAGGCGGCGCTCAGCGTTTTGGCCCAGTTCGAGGCCCCACGCTTTTTTGTGATGGGGGACATGGGTGAGTTGGGTGAGGGTGCTGAAGCGCTGCACGTTGAGGTGGGCCTATTCGCCCAGTCTGTGGGCATAGAGGTGTTTTATGCCTTGGGCGCCATGAGCCAGGCCGCCGTGACGGCGTTTGGCAGCGGTGCCGAGCACTTTGCCAGCGTGGAAGAATTGATTTTGGCGCTGCAACAAAACGTCCCTGCCGACGCAACCGTGTTGGTGAAGGGGTCGCGATTTATGAAGATGGAACGAGTGGTGCAAGCCCTTGTGGATAACCAGTCACGTTAAGGAACGTCATGTTAATTTGGATTGCCCAGTTTTTTGATGGTTGGGTCAGCGGTGTTGGGGTCGTTAGCTACACGACGTTTAGAGCGGTGGCTGCGGCCTTAACGGCCTTGATGTTTAGTTTGTTTTTGGGCCCCTGGACCATTAGAAAATTAACCCAGTTAAAAGTGGGTCAAGCCATTCGTCAAGATGGCCCGCAAACCCATTTGGTGAAGGTGGGCACCCCAACCATGGGGGGCTCCCTGATTTTGACCGCGATTGCGGTGAGCACACTGCTGTGGGCCAACTTAACCAATGGCTATATTTGGTTGCTGCTGCTGGTGACGCTAGGCGTGGGGGCCTTGGGCTTTTACGACGATTGGCGCAAGGTGGTTTATAAAGACCCTAATGGCGTGTCCGCACGCTTCAAGCTGGTGTGGCAGTCGACCATTGCCCTGGGTGCAGGCCTGTATTTGTTTTACTCGGCCAACCTGCCGGCATCAACCGAGTTTATTGTGCCGTTTTTCAAAAGCATTGTGTACCCCATGGGTGCCGTTGGCTTTTTGGTGCTGACCTATCTGGTCATCGTGGGGACGTCTAATGCGGTCAACCTGACCGATGGCCTAGATGGTTTGGCCGCGCTGCCGGTGGTGTTGGTGTCGGCAGGCCTGGCGATTTTCGCCTACGCCAGTGGCCATGCGGAATTTGCGCATTATTTGCAGCTGCCGCATATTCCCGGGGCCAACGAGGTGGTGATCTTCTGTGCCGCCATTTGTGGCGCCTGCCTCGGCTTTTTGTGGTGGAACGCCTACCCTGCACAAGTGTTCATGGGCGACGTGGGTGCTTTGGCACTGGGCGCGGCCTTAGGCACGGTGGCGGTGATTGTGCGCCAAGAGATTGTGTTGTTCATCATGGGCGGTTTGTTTGTGGTGGAAGCGGTGTCGGTGATGTTGCAGGTGGGCTCATACAAAATACGCCGCAAGCGTATTTTCCTGATGGCGCCGCTACACCATCACTTTGAAGAAGCCGGTTGGAAAGAAACCCAGGTTGTGGTGCGGTTTTGGATTGTGACCATGATTTTGGTGTTGATTGGTTTGGCCACCTTAAAAATTCGATAGAAGAGTGACATGAACGTTCAGAATCAGCGGGTCTTGGTCGTGGGTTTGGGCCAAACAGGGCAATCCCTATTGACCTATTTAACCCAAGCGGGGGCGACAGTGGCGGGGTTTGATGCGCATTTAAGCCCCGAGCGTCGTGCCGCCTTGACTCAGGCGTATGGCCCTGATGTGGCCTGGTTTGGCGGCGATTTGGCGACGGTGTTGGCCAGCCATGATTTTGATGTTCTGGCGGTCAGCCCCGGCGTGTCGACCCGTACGCCTGACATACAGGCGTTCCAAGCCAAGGGTGGGCGCGTGGTCGGTGATGTGGCCCTGTGGGCCGAGCTGGTGCAGCAGACCTCAAGCAAGGTGATTGCCATCACCGGCTCTAATGGCAAAAGCACGGTGACGGCCCTTGTGGGCTTCTTGTGCGAACGCCTAGGCTTGAACACCGTGGTGGCGGGCAATATTGGCCTGCCGGTGCTGGATGCTTGGGCGGCGCAAAAAGGCGTGCCGGCCGACGTGTGGGTGGTTGAGCTGTCTAGCTTTCAGCTGGATACGGTGACGCGCTTAAACGCCGATGCGGTGTGCGTGCTGAATATTTCGGAAGACCATTTAGACCGCTACGACAACCTATTGGATTACGCCCACAGCAAGGCCAAAATACTGTTGGGCGCCAAGCTGCAGGTGTTGAATGCCGACGACGCCCTGTGTCGCGCCATGGCCGCTAAAGGCGAGGCGATTAAATGGTTTTCACTGGTGCAAAAAAGCGATTATTGGGTCGACGTTGCCCAGCCGAGCTTGCCCTTAATGCAGGGTGATCAGGCTTTGTTCAGCGCCTTGGATTTGCCGCTGCAAGGCTTACACAATGCCGCCAACGTCTTGGTGGCCTTGGCCTTGTGCGAGGGCATAGGCCTGGATTCGGCGCAGCTGTGCCAGGCCTTGCCGGACTTTCGCGGCTTGGCCCATAGGGTTGAAAAAGTCGGTGAAAAA
>JAGNPU010000030.1 GCA_017989485.1 Neisseriaceae bacterium | reverse complement strand
AACCGAAGTGGGTCGTTATTTCTTGAAGTATTCTGCCGAAAGCAATCTGAAAGAAATCGTGCTGGAGTGCGGCGGCAAAAGCCCACAAATCGTGTTTGAAGACGCTGAGTTGGCCGAGGCCGTGCCCCATATTTTGGCCGGGGCGTTTTGGAACATGGGCGAAAACTGTAGCTGTGGCTCACGCTTGATTGTGCATCGCTCAGTCAAAGATGAGCTGTTGGGCCTGTTGAAGGCCGGCCTGGCCAGCTGGAAGGTCGGCAACCCGATGGACCCTGAGGTGTCGATTGGGCCCATGGTGGAAGAAGCCCACTTTAATAAAGTGGCCGACTTCTTGCAAAAAACCAAGGACGAAGGCGGCAAGCTGGTTCACGGCGGGGCCATCAGAAGCGATTTGGGCAGCGGTTGGTATGTTGAACCCACGATTTTTGATGAAGTGACGCCAGACATGTATTTGTTCCGTGAAGAAGTGTTTGGGCCGATTTTGGCGGTGACGGTGTTTGACACCGAGGCCGAAGCGATTGCTTTGGCCAACGACACCCAATATGGTTTGGCCTCGTCGTTCTACACCCAAAACATCAAGCGGGCCAGCCGCGTGGCGTCGGCGATTCGGGCCGGTACCGTGTCGGTGAATGGCTTCTCTGAAGGCGACATCACGGTGCCGTTTGGGGGCTATAAACACTCTGGCTTTGGCGGCCGTGACAATGGCCTAGAGGCGTTTGACCAATACACCCAAACCAAAGTGATTTGGTATGTGAACTAGGCGGTCTGGCATGAAAAAACCACTTCTATGATGGAAGTGGTTTTTTTGTGGGCGGCGCTTGGCGACGCTCAGCGCTAGCCTTCTTTTTTCAGCAGCTTGATGATGGATTCACCCGCTTCGACGATGTGGGTTTCTAAGAGTTGGCGTGCGGCCACGATGTCTTGGGCACGGCACAACACCAGCAGTTCATGGTGCTCTTTCACGGCTTTTTTGATTTTCTGGGTGTACAGCAGCTGCATGCGAATATAGCGTGAACAGAGGGTGTTCAGGCTTTCGATCAAATTCAAGCTTTCCGGTAAGTCGGCACACTCGTATAAGGCCATGTGGTAGGCGAAATTGTATTCGCTCCATAGGTTGACGTCGGTTTCGGTTTGCAAGGCTTGGTCGTATTTGGCCAGTAAGGCTTCGGCTTTGGCCAGGCTTTCTGGCGTCATCAAGGGGATGGCCTGCACCAGCACATCACATTCAATCAGGCAGCGTAGGTGGAACAGCTCGGTGATTTTGTGGGGGGATAGCTCCGTGGCGTAGGCGCCTTTATACGGAATAAAGTCGATGAGGCCTTCGGCCTTGAGCAACAGCAGCGCCTCGCGTACGGGAATACGGCTGACGCCAAATTCAATCGCGATGGCATCTTGGCGGATGGGGCTGCCGCCCTTAATGTCGCCATTTAAAATACGGTCTCGTAGTTGGTTGGCCACGTATTCGGTTCTGGTTTTTGGGATCACGGTAGTGGTTTCCATACGTTGCTGCCGAACAGGTTGCGGCAATTGAATATTGTATACATTCTGTCAATAAAGGGCATTATAACCGTTAATAAGGCGTGCCTGTTGAATTAATTGAATAAATAAGCAGGACATCATGGCCGGCTTACCGGCCATGGCGCTGGCGTGTGTTTTGTGCCGTGGCCACGTGGATTAAGCCGTTTGGGCGGGCGCATTGGGCTATAAAATAGGCTCTGGCAAAAGGCAGGGCAGCGGTAACGGCTCGGATCGTTGGGGATGGCCGAGTCAGAAACCCAAATCCCAAACTATAACATGGGCATAAACCATTGTCGGAATTAAATAAGAAGGTTGCGCGCAGTGTTGCGTGCCTGCGTCAGGCATGCCTGAAGGGCGAGACATTCATCGCCTTTGTTGAATGATTATTCGTTTGGCATGTTAGTCTTTTTATTCGTTTGATCGAAGGGGATCAATTTTTTATCGGTCGTGTTTGATGATTAAAGGGGCGTTATGGATATGCTGACACTGGTTGGTTTGGGCATTATTGTGGTGATTGTGGGTTTGTTGATGACGGAGCGGCTGTCGCCGGTCATTAGCCTAATCCTCATCCCTTTTGTAGGGGCGCTGATTGCCGGGTTTGGGCCGGCACAAATTGCTGAATTTTATCAGGCGGGTACCCGCTCGGTTTTGCAGGTGGTGATCCTGTTTATCTTTGCCATTTTGTTCTTTGGGGTCATGAATGACGTGGGGCTGTTCCGGCCTTTAATTCACGTATTGGTGACGGTCACGCGCGGCAATGTGGTGGCGGTGGCGGTTGGCACCGTGGTGGTGTCGGCCATCGCCCAGCTAGATGGGGCAGGGGCCTCAACGTTTTTGTTGATTGTGCCGCCGCTGCTGCCCCTGTATCAACGTTTAAAAATGAGCCCATACTTATTGTTTCTGCTCCTGGCGGCCAGCGCGGGGGTGGTGAATATTTTGCCTTGGGGTGGGCCTTTAGGGCGCCTGGCGTCGGTATTAGAGGTGGACGTGGTGGCCTTATGGCGGCCGCTCATCGGCATTCAAATCACCGCTCTGGTGCTGTTGGTGGTGTTGGCCGTGGGCTTGGGCAAACGTGAGCAAAAAAGAATCGTCAAAGCCCATGGGGCTTTGGTGACTCAAGCAGAAGCCGACAGCATGGCGCAGCAGGCAGACCAAAGCGTGCCCAGCGCCGAACGGGTGGCCTTGGATGCGGCCACCGAAGCGTTGTTGCGCCCTAGGCTGTTGTGGGTGAATTTCGGTATTTTTGTGGTGACCTTAGCGGTCTTGTTCAGCGGCTGGTTGCCCCCAGGCTATGTGTTTATGTTGGCCCTGTCGGTCACCCTATTGCTCAACTACCCGAAGCCGGCCATGCAGCTGGCACGGATACAGGCGCACGCTGGCGGGGCCATCATGATGGCGAGCATCATTTTGGCCGCCGGCACGTTTTTGGGCATTTTGCGTGAAAGCGGCATGTTGAACAGCATTGCTTTGGCTTTGGTTGCGGTTTTGCCGCAGGCCTTGTTGCCGTATTTGCATCTGGTGATTGGCTTTTTGGGCGTGCCGTTGGAGCTGGTGTTGAGCACCGATGCCTATTATTTTGCGCTGTTTCCCGTGGTCAATGAAATCACCTCGCAGGTGGGCGTCGCCCCTAGCTCTGCGGCCTATGCCATGCTGCTGGGCAGCATAGTGGGCACGTTTGTGTCGCCGTTTTCGCCGGCCTTATGGTTGGGCTTGGGCCTGGCGCGACTGTCTATGGGGGCGCACATACGCTATTCATTTATGTGGATTTGGGCGGTGTCGCTGGTGTTGCTGGCGATTAGCGTCGGGATTGGGCTGATTTAATGGCTGGATGATTGCCTGTACGTCAATAAGGCTGCCGATTGATTGGGCAGCCTTATGGTCATCTTGGTCAGTGGCTCGGACATCACGGGTGAGGCTTATCCCTGTTTATGCTGGCGTGACCGACAGGGTGGGTATGACGCAACATGACTGAGTGGGCATGCTGGGTCACGTGTGGGGCTTAAGGAGAAACGTTGCTTAAGCCGCGCGTCATGGTGAATACGAGGAAGAGTGCCAGAGTGCTGATGGTGAGCATGCTGGCCATTAAGATGGTGCCATTAAAATAATCCATGATAAATCCACCGACTAAGCTGCCAATGGTGATCAAGATCAGGAACATGAATGTGATGAGTGCAGAGCCTTTTTCCGTTAACTGAGGGACATGTATGTGCATCCAGATGTTGATGCTCGTAGGCACCATGCCGGCCGCGATCCCCCATAGGGAAACAAACAGGGTTGCACTCATCAAGACGATGGTGCCCGTGGCAAAGGCGAGAAAAGTGATCGTCAGCAATAGGGCGATTAATGCAAAGCCATAACGGACATTATAGCGGCCCAAATAACCTGCCAGTATATTACCAATGACGCTGGCCACACCAAAAACCAATAGTAAGCTCGAGATTTGGTTGTCAGAGAAATCGACTGACTGTTTGAAAAATGCGGTGAAATAGTTATAAACCGAAAAGTGGGCGAGAAAGACCAGGGCAAACAGAATTAAACCTTTACGTGCGATCGGGTGCTTTGGCATTAATAACAGTTCATGCCATTGTAATGTGGAGGTGGGCTTGAGAGACGGCAATGAAAAATATTGGATGATCAAAGTCACCCCGCCTAAGACAACGAGGGCGATATAAGGGGTGCGCCAACCATAGTGATCTGCTAGCCATGAGCCGAGTGGGACACCCAGGACAGTCACCAGCGTGACGGCGGCAAAAAATATGGTGAGGGCGGTGGCTGTAGAAAGGTGGGCGGGTGCAAGGCGGGTCACTAAACCTGCGGCAACGCCCCAAAATCCGCCTAAGGCGATCCCTAGGGCAAAACGGCCCAGTAAGACAAGATTAAAGTTATAGGAAAACGCGGTAATGAGGTTGGCAATCATCATCAACACGATTAAAGACAGCATGACATAGCGTCTGTCTAAGGTTTTTGCATAAATCGGGATGAGTAGGGCAGACATCATGCCTGCGATGGATGTGACGGTCACCGTCAACCCTGCCGTACCGGTAGAAATATGAAAATCTGCGGCAATGTTATTTAATACGGCGATGGCCAAAAACTCACCGGTAACGATGATAAAACAGGCAAATGTTGCAGAGAGCAGTGAAAGCCAGTTGCCATTGTGTTGGGACGTATTGATGAGTGGTGTCATTTAGGGTTCCGAGAATGATTAAGGTGTTTGATGAAAACAGTGTTTTAGAACAATGATTTATTTTTGTAGTGATCGTTACGTAATTAATGTGCTATTATTTACTGGGTGGGTATCTTTTGTCAATTAATTCTTTAGTGATCACTAAAGAATTAATTGTGTGGATCAATCGTAGAGGACAGGCATTTAGAAAAGCAAAATGATGAAGACAATCAAACGTGGGCGACCCAAAGGTTTTGATGAGCAAAAGGCGCTGGAACAAGCCATGTTGTTGTTTTGGAAAAATGGCTATATAGCGACATCCATCAGTGACCTCACACAGGCACTGGGGATTACTGCGCCTAGCTTATATTGTAGCTTTGGTGATAAGGCCACCTTGTTTAATCGGTGTATTGATTATTATCTTGCGCATGAAGCTTGCCCCATCATACCCATTATGCAACAGGCAAAAACGGCCAAAGTGGCTTTTGAGCTTTTGCTGTATGACAGTGCCAAAAGATTGGTACAGCCTGATAAACCCATGGGGTGTATGTTGATTACGGCCACGATGGGGCATTCTAAGCAGATACAAGAAGTACAGCACAATGTGCAAGAAAAACGCAATCAGGACAAGGCGCTCTTATTGCAGCGATTAGCGCAAGGAATTGATGACGGTGATGTGGCGAAGGAGACGTCGATTGAGGAGATCGCCAATTTTTATTTGACGATTTTGAACGGGTTAACCATTAAAGCATGTGATGGGGCAACTCTGGCCACATTGAATCAGATTGTTGGTAATGCGATAAAAGCATGGCCTATTTTTGAGGCTTAAGTCATTCTTGGTAGGTGGTTTGGTCATCTTCAGCACCTGGGTTGCATGGCGGCATCAAGGCGGTGGCCACGGTTAATGAACAGAACCGTCGTGAATGAAACAGGCCACCGACATCGGTGGCCTTTATCGTGAGCATCTTAGGGCTAAATTATTGAGCAGGCTCTTCGATCACGACGTTGTCCGGGTTAATGCCTTCACCGTAAAACGGGGCAATGGTGGTGGTGTACGCATTGTGGAAGAAGCGTTCCTGTTTTAACTGGGTGATTTCATCGTTCAACCAGTTCAATAAGGCGGTATTGCCTTTTTTCACGGCTGGGGCGATGAAGTCGTTGTCGCCGATTTGGTTAATGGTCACTTCGAACGATGGGTTTTCTTTCACCCAGGCGTACAACAGGGTGTTGTCATGGGCCAAGGCCAAGCCGCGACCGTCTTTAAGCGCGTTAAAGGTTTCGGTGTTGTGGTCTAGCTTGAGCTGGTTCACGCCCGCATGGTTTTTGGCAAAATAAATTTCGGCGGTTGTGCCTTTATTCACCAATAGGTCTTTGCCTTCTAGCTGGGCTAGGTCGGTAATCGGTGCGCTTTTCGGCGACACGATGCCGATGGCGGTTTTCATGTATGGCAGGGCAAAATCCACTTGGGCTTCACGCTCGGGCGTTTGGGTAAAGTTGGCCAAGGTGATGTCGACCTTGTTGGATTTTAAGACGTCGACGCGGTTTTGCGCCTCGGTCAGCACGAACTCAACCTTGCTTTCGTCGCCCAGCAAGTCTTTGGCCAGGCGCTTGCCTAAGGCAATGTCGTAGCCCTGATTTTCGCCTTGGTCATCGATGTAGCCAAACGGCGGCTTGTCGCTGAAGACGGCAATTTTTAAGACGCCACGGTCTTTAATCGCCTGTAGGCCATCGACGGCTTCTGCGGTCGGGGCTGGCTCTTTGGCGTCTTCGGTCTTGGCATTACAGCCAAATAAGGCTAAAGACAACAGGCCGGTGGCCAATACGCGACCAAGGGTTGTAGAGATCATATTCGTTTCCTTTGTGTTTTAAATTAAAAATCAAAAACGTTTAAAAATTGCTGGGCACGTTCTGTTTTGGGGTGGTTAAAAAAGGCCTCGGGCGTTGCCTCTTCTGCAATCTGGCCCTGGTCTAAGAAAATAATACGGTCGGCGACCTTGCGGGCAAAGTTTAATTCGTGGGTCACCAACAGCATGGTCATGCCCTCTTTGGCGAGGCCCAAAATAACCTCTAACACTTCGCGCACCATTTCTGGGTCGAGTGAGGCGGTCACCTCGTCAAACAGCATCACGTCTGGGTTCATGCACAGCGCCCGCACAATCGCAATGCGCTGCTTTTGGCCGCCGGACAGGGTGCGTGGATACGCGTCTTGCTTGTGGGCCAAGCCCACCCGTTCCAGTAGGGCTAAGGCCTGTTCCGTGGCTTCGGCGCGGCCGCGTTTTTGGACCTTGATGGGCCCCAGTAACACATTGTCCAATACCGTCATATTGGGGAATAAGTCATAGCTTTGAAACACCATGCCAATTTTTTGGCGCACCACCGCCCAGTCGGTTTTGGGGTGGTTTAACACCTGCTGATTAAGGCTAATGGTGCCGGCGTCTATGCTTTCCAAACCGTTTAAACAGCGTAACAGGGTCGATTTGCCACAGCCGGATGGGCCTAAAATCACCACCACTTCGCCCGCTTGAACGTCGAGGTCTATGCCGCGCAATACCGGTGTGTGGTGAAACTGTTTGTGTAACTGCTGGATGCTTAATAAGGGTAGTGTCCCGCTCATGCTGCGCTTTCTTGTGCTTGTTTTTGGGTGAGCCGTTGGGCAATCTTGGCCAGCGGGTAGCACACAATGAAATATAAAAAGAAAATAAAGCCATACACCCACACCGATGCCATCGGGTTGCTGAAGCTGGCCGATTCAATAATCTGTTGGCCGACCTTAATCACCTCGACCACGCCGAGGGTAAACAGCAGCGAGGTGGTCATGATCATGCGAGCCGACAGGTTGATGGCTGCGGGCAAGACGTGGGCGACGGCCTGAGGCAGCAGCACGTAGCGAAACAGCTGGGGTCGGTTGAGGCCGATGGCCATGCCGGATTCACTTTGGTGCTTGGGTAGGGCAATCAAGGCGCCGCGAACGATGTCGCTCATCTCGGCCGCCCCCCATAGGCTGAACACGATAATCGACACCAGATAGGCATCTAAATTGATGTCAAAGTCTGCCGACAGCACGTAATACAGCAAATACAACCACACCAGTACGGGAATGATGCGGAAGCATTCTAAATACAGCCGAAACACCCACTTAATGAGCACGGACTGGCTGGTGCGGATCACCCCAAACAGCGTGCCCACGACACAGCTGATGGCGATGGCGATGAGGGCGACTTTTAACGTCACCCACAAACCGTCGGCCAGGCGGCTCAAATGGTTGAGGTTGAATAACACCTCAATGCCCAAATTCTGCATGGCGCACCTTTCTTTCTAAGGCGCTCAGCAGCCACGACAGCGGCACCAGCAAAATGGCGTAGCCCAACACCAGCATCAATAAGGCCTCGTTGGTCTTGTAAAACATCCCAATTTGCGAGCGGGTCACGTTCATCAAGTCCATGACGGCGATGACGCTGAAAATAGACGTTTCTTTCAATAAGAAGATGCAGTTGGCGCCGATGGCCGGCACGCTGTAGGTGATTGCCTGAGGCAGAATAACGTAGCGCATCAGCTGCCAGCGGTTGAGGCCGATGGCCATGCCCGCTTCTTGCTGGGTTTTGGCCACGGCGGCAATGCCGCCTTTAAAGGCTTCAGCCATATAGCTGCCGCCCAGCAGCGACAGGCCCACCACCGCAATCAGCTCGGGCCCTAGCTTGACGCCCATTTTGGGCAGGGCATAAAACATAAAAAACAGCTGTATCATCAGCGGCGTGTTGCGAAACAGCGCCACATAGGCTTCGGTCAGGGCGGTTAAGCCGCGCACCCGATAGTGCACGATGACGCTGCAGGCGGCCCCAATCAGAAGGGAAAACCCAATGCCCAGTAGGGAAATATTGAGGGTGAGCAACAGTGCGCGCTGGTATAGCGGTACGGTTTGGGCCATATAGGCCCAGTCTAATTCGGCCAGCATAGTCATTTCAAATGTCGATTAATCTTAAACCTAAGTTAACCACTGATGCGGCAGCAAGGCAACCATTGTTTGGCTATATGATTATAACCAAATACGCTTTAAACAAGCGTCGGCAGGCCTGTGGCGACAGGGGTTGGCGAGAAAACAAAGGTTTATCCGTTCGCCATAAATAGACTAAAAACTTTAAATAGTGTTGTATTAATTCCTCGTTGTGTCGATTGGGTAACGGGCTGATTTCGCAATCATCTTTGTTAAGTGTGGGGTAATTGGCCAAATGTTGTTGTGATATTAAGGGTTTATGCCCATAAAAGTGCTATGCTGGGCTCAGGGTATGGCATACTGATGCGCCTTAGGAAAACCAAGGTTTTTATATCCCACAGCTGTGAAGAACAAGGAGTGAAGTAATGGCTTGGACCCATGAACAAAGCGCACGCTTATACGGCATCAACCATTGGGGTGATGATTATTTTAAAGTTGGTGACAATGGTCACGTTTGGGTATACCCCAATAAGCAACAAGCCGATGTCGGCATCGACATGGCCGTATTGGTGCAGGATTTGGTGAAGGACGGTTATGACCTGCCTTTGCTGTTGCGTTTTCCTGATATTTTAAAAGATCGGGCTCGTAGGCTGTGTGAGGCGTTTAACCAAGCGGTGGCCACGCATGAATACCCTGCAGGCTACACCGCGATTTACCCGATTAAGGTGAATCAGCAGGCTTCGGTCATTCAAAATATATTGGCGGCGCGTTCCGACGTGCATTCTATTGGTTTAGAAGCGGGCTCTAAGCCCGAGCTGATGATCGTGCTGGCGATGGCGCCTACGGGTGGCACCATTGTGTGTAATGGTTATAAAGACCGCGACTTCATCCGCATGGCGCTGATGGGCCAAAAGCTGGGCCATCAGGTGTTCATCGTGATTGAAAAAGAGTCTGAGGTGGAATTGGTCATCGAAGAGTCGCGTCGCTTAGACGTGCAGGCACAAATTGGCCTGCGCGTGCGCCTGTCTTCTCTGGCGTCCAGCAAATGGGCCGACACCGGTGGCGACAAAGGCAAGTTTGGCCTGTCGGCGTCACAGCTGATTTCTGCCGCCCACAAGCTGAAAGCGGCGGGGATGGGCGACAGCGTCCAACTCATGCACTTTCACATGGGCTCGCAAATTGCGAATATTGCCGATTACCGCATGGGCTTTAAAGAAGCCATCCGTTATTTTGACGAGTTGCGCGCCCTAGGGCTGCCGCTGTCTTACGTCGACGTGGGCGGTGGTTTGGGCGTGGATTACGACGGCACCAGTTCGCGTAACGCCAGCTCGATTAACTATGATTTAAACGAATACGCCGACACCATTGTGTCGATGTTGGCCAATTATTGTGAAGAGTCGGGCACGCCGGCGCCACAAATTTTTTCTGAGTCTGGTCGCGCCTTGACCGCCCACCACGCCGTTTTGGTGACCAACGTCACCGACGTGGAAGGCTTGCCTGAAGACATGCCGTTGATTGACGAGCATGCGGATTGGACGGCGCCGATGAAGAAGCTGTTGTCTTCCGTCAGCCAGGTCAATCTAGACATGACCACCGAGCTGTATTATCGGGTGTCGCAATACTTTACCGAAGTGAGCGAATGGTATGTGGCGGGCCAGCTTAGCCTGTCGGAAAAAGCGATTGCCGAGCAGGTGTACGCCGTGTTCTGCCGTCGCCTGAAAAAAGCCTTACAGGCCTCGCAGCGTTCTCAGCGTCAGGTGTACGACGCCCTGAACGACCGACTGGCCGATAAATACTTCTGTAATTTCTCCGTATTCCAAAGCCTGCCAGACACCTGGGCCATCGGCCAGATTCTGCCGATTATGCCCATCCATCGATTGAATGAGGTGCCTGGGCGCCGGGCGGTGTTGCAAGACTTAACCTGCGATTCCGATGGCAAGGTCAGCAACTACGTGGACGAGCAAAGCATAGAATCCAGCATGGCCGTGCATGAGGTGAAAGAGGGTGAAGTCTACGTGCTGGGCGTGTTCATGGTGGGGGCGTACCAAGAAATTTTGGGCGACATGCACAACCTGTTCGGCGACACCGACTCCGTCAATATTTACGTGCGCGATCACGGTGAGATTGAGTGTAAAGAGATTGAAGAGCACGACACCATAGAGGACATGTTGCGCTATGTGCACGTGTCCCCAGAGAAGGTCTTGGCTGGCTTTACCGAGAAGGCCCGTGCGGCCGAATTGAGTGAGGCGGAATGTGAGGCGTTTTGCAGCGAGTTTGGCAAGCGCTTACAGCAGTCGTCGTATTTGTCTA
>JAGNPU010000294.1 GCA_017989485.1 Neisseriaceae bacterium | reverse complement strand
TGGTCAAGCCAATCGTGGACACAAACGCCCCAAGACACAGGTTGACCGCCCGGGTTAAGTCATTGGCCAAGGCGGCCTTGACTGCGGTAATCGACTCGGGGGTAAACACAATAATCGCAATCAGCACGCCGCTCAACGCAATGGGGGCCTGGGTCGTGGCAATCCCAAAGTCAATGACGATGGCCAAATAATGGGCCAACAGCACAATAGGCAATACCGTCAGCAATAAGATCAGCGAACGGCCGAGGTTTTCACCCCGGATCACGGGCTTGGTGGTCGCCACCTCAGCTTCTGGCACCGAGCCTAGCGGTGGCTGATACAGGCCTTTGTAACGGCCCATTTGGCCCCAGAGAAATGCGGCATAAAGGCCTATGGTTAAGGCCGACACACCGACTGCCTGAGCGGGATTAAACTGGCCCTGGCCGGATGTGTAATTGGGCAACACCAACGACACACCGGTGAGCACAACAATCATCGCCAAATAGCTTTGCGCCCCTTGTACATTGTAAGCTTGCTGGCCATAGCGACGCCCCCCTAACCATAAGCCTAAGCCCATGACCAAGTTCATGATGATCATCATCACCGAAAAAATGGCGTCTTTGCCGATGGTCGGCGTGTCACCTGGCCCAAGCAAGACCGTGGCAATCAAAATCACCTCGATCAACACAATCGACAGGGTCAGAATCAGCGTGCCATAAGGCTCGCCTAAGGCATCGGCCAGGTGATCGGCCTCATGCACCACCCCAAAAGAGGCAAAGATGATGGTGGCAAACAACAGGGCAAAGCACACGCTGGCCCCCACCACGCTCAGTGGTTGTGCCAGCCAAACATCGGCATACAGCGCAAACAAGGCCACCATGGCCCAACCCACCCCTAGGCGTAACAGCGTTATTGGGGGGCACAGGTGTTGCACTAGATTTTTATGATTGTGTGACGAAGTCATGGACGGTTTCCAATATAGGGGTCGTCCCATTGGGTCACGTTCGAGCCGGTCGTCCGGCCCTATTGCCCGTTGAAGACGAGCAACCGTTAAATATGAAGTTTTAAGTATAGCAATTTTAAGCAAGAAGAAAAAGCCTAGCGGCCTAGGCCTGTAAGCGCACGATGATGTCCTCTTTCAACAGCTGCACCAACGGCGCATTAACCCCCTGCGGGCTTTCGATCACCGCCACGCTGAGCATGGGCAATTCGGGCAGATGATGCTTGTTCAGCACCAAAAACCCGGGCGGCACGCTGCATTGGGTCACCACCGCAATCGCCATGCCGCTTTTCACCGCGGCCAGCTGTCCGGCAATGTAGGGGCTGCTGTACACAATCCGGTACTCACCCTCTAGGGTCGACAGGCTGTGAATGATGTTTTTGCGTGCCTGACTGCCAAATTCATACATGGCAATGGGCAAGGGTCGTTTTTGCCACACAGGATAGGCCTCAGCCCCCAGCCACAGCAGCGGTTCCTTAAATAAAAACGTGCCCTGACCGTCATGATCGCGGCTGATGATGGCCAAATCCAACTCGTTGGCTTCGATTTTGGGGATGAGCGCCGATGAAGGCTCACAAATCAGCGACAGCTCAATGGCCGGATATTTTTCGGTAAACAGGCTCAATACCTGGGGAAGGTATTCGGGCGCATAGTCGTCGGGGATGCCTAGGCTGATTTTACCCGCCACGGCAGAGCCCACCAAGGCTTGTAACGCCGCTGCGTGGGTGGTCAAGATGGTTTGCGCATAGCCCAATAGCTCGTGCCCTATCGGCGTCATCAACAGGCTGCGGCCCTCGCGCAAGAACACCTGCCGTTGCAATACGGTTTCGATGTGCTTAATGTGCATGCTGATCGCCGACTGGGACCGAAACAATATTTTGGCCGCATCCGTCATTGAACCACTTTGGGTCACCGCCACAAAGCTACGCAACCACGCCATTTCTAAATCTTGTATCGCCATCACGCCCCCATCTATTTGATAATCGAATCCATACGGCCTATATTATTCGTTTTGATAAACCAAATCCATCATATAGACTTTATGCCTATTCGACCACATTTGAAACCACGCCATGACGCCTTTACGCTACCAGCTCTCTTTACAAACCTGTGCGCTGCTCTACGGTGCCACCGCCATTATTGGCCACCAGCTGACCGGCAGCGTGGTGACCACGGTATTGGCGCGCGGCCTGTTTGCGTTTTTGACCCTGAGTCTGGTGCTGTTGTGCACGCGAAAAAATCGGTTTAAGCCGGTGAGCGCGGCCAACGTGGCCAAGCTCATGATTTCCGGCGCGCTCTTGGCCATTCACTGGCTGTGCTTTTTCCTCAGCGTCCACCAAGGCGGCATCGCCATCAGCACCCTCAGCTTCGCCAGCTTTCCCGCCTTTGTGCTGCTGTTTGACACCTTATTCTTTAAGGAGAAGCTCACCTGGCAAGATGTGCTGGTCATCGTCCTGATTGCCGTCGGCCTGCTGCTGGTGACGCCGTCCTTTAGCCTCGCCCACAACACAACAATCGGCCTATTGTGGGGCATGGCCTCCGGTATGGCATACAGCCTGGTGGTGTTATACAACCGCCACAACCAAACCCAGCTGGGCGCGGTTCAGTCTTCATGGCTACAGTTTTTGGGCATTACGGTGGTGCTGCTGCCGTTTGGCGCCCGCGACCTACTGACGTATTCGGCACAGGATTGGTGGCTATTGGCCTTCTTGGGCATTGCCTGCACCGCCCTCGCCTTTACGCTGTTTGTGTACAGCCTAAAAGGCGTCCCCGCCAAAACCGCCTCAGTCGTCATTGCCTTAGAGCCTGTGTATGCCATTTTGATGGCGTGGCTGTTTTTTGCCCAAGTGCCCACCGGCATGATGGTGATGGGCGGCAGCATCATCTTGCTGGCGGTCTTACTGTCCTTGCGTGGCCCAAGCACGCCACCGCCCATGCAGCAGCCTAAAACAGCCTAAGCACTAGGCTGGTTGCTTACCGCATGAGCGCCCTTAGGGCGCTCATTTTATTTGCCCTAAGGCTTTAGGCGTGCTCGATCACCATCAAGGCCAGCGTATCCGCCTCGTAGGCCTCAAACACATGCGCCACATCGGCCGAATAGCTGATGTAATCGCCTGCACTGAGTATTTGCGCCTGGCCACTAGGGCCGATCAGGGCACGGCCTCGGCACAGCAGCACGTGCTCTACCGTGCCCGGCCGGTGGGCCATCGACAGCCGCGGCTCGCCTGGCTGGACGTTAAGCCGATAAATGTCGCGCTGCACGCCGACGGGACAGGCTGCCAACAGCGTCGCCACGTAGTTTGCCTGTTCGGCCGCCGCCGCCACGCCTTCATTGGCGCGAATCAACTGCACCTGGGTTTGTGGCTGACCAATGAGCTTGCTCACCGCAACGTCTAAGGC
>JAGNPU010000293.1 GCA_017989485.1 Neisseriaceae bacterium | reverse complement strand
GTGTTTGTCACCCTGATGGGGGATGACGTGGAGCCACGCCGTGCCTTTATTGAGGAAAATGCGTTGATTGCTCGGAATATTGATATTTAAGAAAACCACGCAATGACTAACGGCGTTTCACTTTGTGAAACGCCGTTTTTTGACGCCCGTCGCCCAGCCGGTTCATCAGCATCAAATCAACGCCCACGTCAAAGCAAAGCTTGCCCCCACCATCATACTCCTAAACCTTCCCGAAACTGTGGCATTACGCCCCGCACCAAAAGCAGCCTCATAACGCTCAGCTAAACCCAGCCTGAGTGGCACCACTGGCCCCAAAAAACCACGCGATGTCCCCACGCCATCAAGCAAAATATTGGCACAGGTGCTCAACCCTACACCAAAATAACTAGACGACACGCATTCTTATCGGCTAAATTAGCCACATATTGACCTAGCCCCTCATCTGCCGGATGGCAGCCAAAACGTTTCCCACAAGCACGGCAGGACTCAACGCCGATTGGCGTTTATTATAAATAAATATTTAAAATAACAATAAGTTAAAACCCCTTATTCGGGGAGAGAGGCAGATTTATCAGCCTCCTGACATAGGGTGGTATGGGTTAAGAGGAGAACACAATGTCTGTCGCAATCAAAATACTACAAGGCCAATTTGGTCGAGTGGCCCTATTGGACATGGACGGCCCCTTAGTCGAGCACGCCCATCACCATTGCCACATTTTGATCAAAATTTCCGGTTTGGACACCTCTTTCAGCGTTCAGGGTAAGCTACAGCCCTTGCTGCACAACACCGCGGTTTTAATCAACGCTTGGGAGCCGCACGCCTATGCCAGCCCCAAGCAGGCGACGGAACACTCCTTGCTATTGGCCCTGTACATAGAACCCACCTGGCTGGCCAGCTTAGAAAAAAAAATGCACACCAGCGGCCACCCCCAGTTTTTTGCCAAGCCCTGCGTGGCCATCTCCTCCATCACCCAATATCTTGCCCAAGAATTGGCCAGCGCCATGTTTTACCAAGAAGAAATTTCGCCGTTGGTGCTAGAAAATCAACTGTTTGATCTGGTGTTGTCCATTATTGATCGGCATGCCTTATGGCGCGACATCGGACTGCCCGCCAACCTACACGCCAGCACCCGCCGTGACCCACGAATTAAGAAGGCCATTCAACTCATCCAACTGTCCTTTATGGACGACATCAACCTTGCCGACATTGCCCAGCAGTGCGGCCTGTCCCGTTCTCATTTGTTTGCCTTATTTAAAAAAGACACCAACCTCACCCCCTTTGTCTATGTCCAGATGCTGCGCATGGAACAGGCCATTCTCTATTTAAGCCTAGAGCAGGCCAGCATGGCCGATATCTCTCTGAATCTAGGGTTTTCTGCCCCCGGCCATTTCACCCGTTTTTTCAAAGACAATCTCGGCATCACCCCCAGCGACTACCGCAATAAGGTCGACGTCGTGCCGGTCAAAATATAAGCGGCCATAGACCACCCACCCTCACCCCTTAATGCAGGCGGTGGCCATGTTGCCACCGCCTTTGTTCGCCCACATCAAACATATTCAGACTATTTGGCAATTCCTCAGACCCTAGGGTAACGGCCCGAGGCTGGCCTTCCGCTATGCTTGATTCACTGCCACAGAGCAGAAAAAAAACAAACACACACAATCAAGAGGAGGCTCAGATCATGAGTCAAAATAGCCCCCCCGTCGCCACCACTAGGCCTTATCTCGGCCAGGCCATAGAACGGGTTGAGGATGCGGCGCTACTGGCCGGGCAAGGTTGCTACGGCGACGATGCGCCGACCAAGCCCGGTACGTTACACGCCGCCATTTTACGCTCGCCCCACGCCCATGCCCGCTTAATCAGCATGGACATTGAGCGAGCGCTGCAGGCTCAGGGCGTGCGTACCGTCCTCACCGGTCAAGACCTACAGGATTGGGCCAAGCCCTTTCTGGTTGGGGTCAAACAGCCCATGGCACATTGGGCCTTGGCCATCGACACAGTACGCTACGTGGGCGAACCCGTGGCCGTGGTGGTGGCAGAAAACCGTTATCTGGCCGAAGACGCACTAGAGCTGATCGACGTTGCCTACGAGGTTTTAACGCCCATCACCTCAATTGAACAGGCCATTGCCCCAGAGACCGCCACCATACTCCATGCTGAGATTGGCACCAATACGGTGAATGATCGCTCATTTCGCTATGGCGAGCCGGAACAGGCGTTTGCCGAGGCCGCCCACGTCGTTGCCACCACCATTCACTACCCCAGAAACTCTTGCTCACCCATAGAGTGCGGCGTCGTCATCGCCGAGCATCAACCACAGCAACAAGGCTATGAGGTTACCTCTAACTTCATGGGGCCGTTCTCACTGCACACCGTCATGGCCCACGCCTTAAAAGTGCCCGGCAACCGCCTGCGCCTAAAAAACCCCAGAGACTCGGGCGGCAGTTTTGGCGTCAAGCAAAGCGTCTTCCCCTATATCGTGCTGATGTGTCTGGCCGCGCGCAAGGCCAAGGCCCCGGTCAAGTGGGTGGAGGATAGGCTGGAGCACCAGAGCGCAGCCACTTCGGCCAGCGCGAGGCTGGCCACGGTACGCGCCGCCGTCGACCCCCAGGGGAAAATAACGGCTCTAGATTTCGATCAGTTTGACGACGTCGGTGCCTATGTGCGCGCCCCCGAACCGGCCACATTTTATCGCATGCATGGCTGCCTGACCGGCCCTTACGATATTGCCCACCTCAGCGTGCGCAATCGGGTCGTGCTCACCAACAAAACCCCGACTGGCCTGGTACGCGGCTTCGGCGGCCCTCAGGTTTATTTCGCCCTAGAGCGATTGGTGGCCAAAATTGCCCAGCAGCTTCAGCTAGACCCCTTAGACGTGTATCGCCGTAACTTTGTTGCGCCCGACGCCTTCCCTTTTCGCGCCGCGGCAGGCGCACTTTTGGATTCAGGCAACTATCCGCAGGTGCTGCAAATGGCCTTAGATGCGGCAGACATCAATCAATTGCGACAAAAACAGGCGGCCGCCAGGGCCGAAGGCCGGCTTTATGGCATCGGTTTTGCCGCCATTATTGAGCCGTCAATTTCCAATATGGGCTACATCACCACGGTATTGACGCCAGAACAAAGGCTTAAGGCTGGGCCAAAAAATGGCGGCGTCACCAGCGCCACCGTCAGCATAGACCTCATGGGCGGCCTCAGCGTGGTCATCGCTTCAACGCCAGCGGGACAAGGCCACATGACGGTTTGCGCTCAGGTCGTGGCCGACGTCTTTGGCGTGGGCATAGATGACGTGGTGACCAACGTCGAACTCGACACTCAAAAAGACGCGTGGTCGGCAGCAGCAGGCAACTATTCGAGCCGTTTTGCTGGCGCCGTCGCGGGC
>JAGNPU010000029.1 GCA_017989485.1 Neisseriaceae bacterium | reverse complement strand
CCCACGCCATGCGCCTGTAGCCACAGACGCCAATCGGCACGGTCAGAATCTTGCAATAAGGGATAGGCCAAACAGTCGGCCGGCGCGGTGATGCCGGCGCGTCCCTGCAACAGCTGTGGGCTCAAGACGGGCACCATTTCTGGCGCCAATAAGCGAATGGTCGTCAATCCAGGGTAATCACCCAAACCGTGGCGCAGCGCAATGTCGACCTGCTGTCGCTTTAAATCCACCAGCTTAGGCGTGGCCTCTACCCTCACCTCAATCTCCGGATATTGGGCATTGAATCGATTTAAACGCGGCACCAACCAAGAGGCGGCAAACGAGGGCACGGTGCTGATGGTCAAGGTCGGCCTCGCCTGATGCACCGCCAACAGCTCGGCGACGCTGCTGATTTGATCAAACGCCTGGCTCAAGACCGGATAAATGAGCCGGCCTTCCTCGGTCAAGGTCATGCCCTCCCGCGTGCGCACAAACAGCTGCACCCCGAGTCGGGCTTCCAACTGCCGTAGCTGCTGGCTAATGGCCCCAGAGGTCACGTGCAGCACTTCGGCCGCCGCTTTAATGCTGCCTTGCCGGCTGATGTGCACAAACGTATGCAGGGGCAATAAGGGTAAAGGTCTGCTCATAATCTTTAGATTTTCTAAACTTTAAACGAAGAATCTATCGTTTGGGTAAATAAAATAGGCGTCGTATAGTGTGCCACAAATTCAACAAAACAAAGGGATTATTTGACACGCACCGATCAAGCCCTGAACACATTGCCTCGATTAGGCTTGTTCATGTTTAGAAAAACCATACTCCAAAACCCGTTAGGATCATCATGACCGCCGGACAAAAACGCCTTATCTGCCTCATCTTGCTGTGCACCACCCAGTTTGTCGCCCTGCTGGACTTTTCCATCACCATGATTCCCCTGCCACAAATCCAAGCCAGCCTTAACTTCACCCCCGGCGGCCTGCAGTGGGTCATCAACGCCTATGGCGTCGCCATTGCCGGCTTTTTGCTGCTCGGTGGCCGCGCCGCCGACCTGTTTGGCCGCCGCCGCGTTTTCTTAACCGGCCTCATCGTCTTCACCCTGGCGTCTTTGATCGGTGGCTTTGCCCAAACCCCCACAATGCTCGTCATCACTCGGGCGCTACAGGGCTTTGGCGCGGCCTTGTTTTCGCCGGCCGCCCTGTCTATTTTACTGTCCGTCTTCACCCTTGAACGCGAGCGCAACAAAGCCTTAGGGGCCTGGACGGCGGTGGCGGCCACCGGCTTTGTGGCGGGGTTAATCTTGGGCGGCCTGATTACCGACGTCCTCAGCTGGCGTTGGGTGCTGTGGGTGAACGTCCCCATCGGCCTCATCATCATGCTGCTCAGCCCCGTATTGCCGGTTGGGCTACCGCCAGCAGGCACCCCCAAAGTCAGCCTAGACATTCTTGGCGCCCTTCTGGTTGCCAGCGGCTCGGCCATGCTGATTTATGCCTTTGCCAACAGTGAGCACGTGGGCATTCATCACCCCGTTACCTACGGCCTCATGCTGCTGGCGCTGGCAATACTGGCCCTGTTTGTATGGTCGCAAACCAAGGCCAAGCACCCCATCATGCCGCTAGCGGTTTTTGGGGCACGCGGCACCGGCGGTGCCAACCTGGTGTCCCTGCTGGGCAATACCGCCCTGGGCCCAACCTTTATCATCACGGCCTTATACATGCAGTCGGTACTGGCGTTTACCCCCACCCAAGCGGGCCTAGGCCTATTGCCCATGGCGGTCTGCTTCACCCTCGCCAGCGCCTGGCTAGGCCCGATTTTGGTGGCCCGCATCGGTGCCAAGGCCACCATTAACGCCGGCATGGTGGTCTTTGTGGCCGGCCTATTGCTATTGGGCAGCGCCTTAGGTACAGACAGCGCCTGGGCGGCCTCGGTGCTGCCGGGCACCGTCATTGCCGGCATCGGCTACGGCACCGCCTTTCCCGCTTGGACGGTGGCCGGCATAGCCGACGTGGCGCCAGAACACCACGGCATTGCCGGCGGCATGTTGACCACCACCCAAGAGGTGGGCTCGGCCATCGGCCTGGCCATTGCCGTCGCCGTCAGCATTTCGGTCACGGCCAGCGGCGGCAGCGAGGCCGACAGCTACGCCTACGCCATTTTACTTTCCGCGGCATTGGTCTTTGCCGGCCTACTCGCCAGCGTATTCGTCCTCCCCAGCAAGCGATCTTAAGCAGCCATAAAAAAACCTACGTCTTGGAAACGTAGGTTTTTTTGAACACGCATTCGGCTTAACGCGTTTTTTGCCAAAGATAGGCACCGACCCCTAAGATGGCGGCCCACTTAAGCGGCTTATTTAATCTTTGCCCCTTGGTTTGGCTCAGCAACAGCCTTGCCCAAGGCCACATGCCCACGGTGGCACCCACCTCAGACACCAAACGATAGGGCTTGGTGACGGTTTGCTTCATCTGGGCCGCATCGGCACCGATTTGCAAACGCAATGCCTCGCCCTTAAGCTTTAACAAGGCCATTTCAACCTCTTGATTTGATCTCACCGTCACCCTCCTGAGTTAGTCATCATCCAAGGCATCGATTCTGCCTTTGAGCATAGACAAGTCGTTCTTCAATTCCAGCAGCGTGTCTGACAACAGCTGTTTTTGATCCTGCTTGCGTGCCGAAATGCCGCTCAACAACCACAGCATAACGGCTAAGGCCACTACGGCGATGCCAAAAAACACCCATATTTTGGCCACGGGCGGCAAAACCGCATTCAAACCCAGCAACAAACACACCACCGCCACTAAGGCGCTGATGCCCACGAGGATTAAGGACACCACGTTGGCCACCAGGTTGTCTTTGTGTTCTTGCATTTCCAATCGGGCCATTTGCACCCGCACGAACAGCAGGTCCAACACATTGCTCAATAATCGATTGGCACTTGCCCCAAATCCTAATCGCGCCATCGGCTTCTCCTAATCGAATTGGGGCTGCTTGGCCATGAGCCAGCAGCCCCTTAATCATCTGATTATCGTCTAGAAACCAATAGACCCAATAAGAACCCTACTGCGGCCGCAATGCCGGCAAACTTATAGGGATTGTCCTGAACCAGCTGGTCGGTCTGCTTGGCCACTTCTTTGGCCCGCTCAACCACTTCGCCTTCGATGTCTTGCAAACGAACCCGTGCATCAGCAATGCGTTCTTGTAAGCGTTTTTTCAACTCTTTCGCTTTGCTGCTGCCATCGTCAACCGCAGACTCATACAGCTCTTCAGCACTGGCTAAGACTTCACGAACTTCATTAATCAGTTGCTCTTTTTTGTCATCTGTTTTAGCGGATACTTTTTTAGTCATATTGATCTCCATTAGTCATCACAAAAAACTGCTGCGTCTTTAATAGACTGGCCAAATGCCATTAAGTTCAAGATTCTATTAACCAATTACGATTACACTAGATAAAACATGTACCAAATGTCATTCGATGATTGCCTATTCATCATCTCACAAAGCCTGCGGTTTGCCTATTGGTTAAAGTGACTATTCGATTTCCGCCTCCTTTGCCGGCTCAGGCCCTTACCTGGGCCACGCGCGCGCAAAAAAACCGCCCCGATCGTCATCAGGGCGGCTATGGGTCTTACTTTAAGCGTGAAGCTTAAATCATGCCTTTGCTTTTCAACACTTCCATCATGGTCGTGCCTAGTTCAGCAGGGCTACGCGTGTAGGCAATGCCCGCTTGTTCAAACGCGTGGAATTTCTCTTCTGCCGTGCCTTTACCACCAGAGATGATCGCACCCGCGTGGCCCATGCGCTTGCCCGCAGGAGCAGTCACACCAGCGATGTAACCCACAACAGGTTTGGTCACGTTAGATTTGATGTATTCTGCGGCTTCTTCTTCAGCCGTGCCGCCAATTTCACCAATCATGATGATGGCGTCAGTGTCTGGGTCGTTTTGGAACAGTTCCAAAGCATCGATGTGGCTGGTGCCTGGGATTGGGTCGCCGCCAATACCGATACAGGTAGACTGACCTAGGCCAAGCTTGGTGGTTTGTGCCACGGCTTCGTAAGTCAAAGTGCCTGAACGAGAAATAATGCCGATGCGACCAGGTTGGTGAATGTGGCCTGGCATAATGCCGACTTTACATTCGCCTGGGGTGATCACGCCTGGGCAGTTAGGGCCGATTAAACGCACGCCGCCAGTGTTCTCGATGTAACGCTTGGCTTTTAGCATGTCGATGGTCGGCACGCCTTCGGTAATCACCACGATTAGGCTCACGCCTGAATCAACGGCTTCAACAATAGAGTCCAGTACGAATGGTGCCGGTACGTAGATCACAGAAGTGTCGGCTTGGGTTTCGCGCACGGCTTGAGCCATGGTGTCGAATACCGGACGGTCTAGGTGTAAAGAACCGCCTTTACCTGGGGTCACGCCGCCAACCACGTTGGTGCCGTAAGCAATCGCTTGCTCTGAGTGGAAAGTACCATTTTTACCGGTAAAACCTTGAACCAATAAACGGGTGTTTTTATTTACTAATACGCTCATTCTAAAATCTCCTTAGCTTAGGCTTTAACAGCTTCAACAATTTTTTGGGCTGCATCGGCTAAGCCTTCAGCAGGAATCAATGCCAAGCCAGATTCTGACAGCAATTTGGCACCAATTTCAGCATTGTTACCTTCTAAACGAACCACAACAGGCACGGTCACATTCACTTCTTTCACTGCAGCGATAATCGCTTCAGCAATCATGTCGCAGCGTACGATGCCGCCGAAGATGTTGATCAACACGCCTTGTACCGATGGGTCGGCCAAAATCAATTTAAACGCTTCAATCACGCGTTCTTTCGTCGCGCCACCGCCAACGTCCAAGAAGTTAGCAGGCTGGCCGCCGTATAGCTTGATGATGTCCATGGTGGCCATCGCCAAACCTGCGCCGTTCACCATGCAACCAATGTTGCCTTCTAGGGCCACATAGTTCAGGTCAAATTCGCTGGCTTTTAATTCACGTTCGTTTTCTTGTGACTTGTCGCGTTGTGCAGCCAGTTTAGGCAAGCGGTACATGGCGTTAGAGTCAATGCCGATTTTCGCATCCACACAGGCCAATTCGCCGTTTTCGCGTACGGCCAATGGGTTGATTTCAAACAAAGCGAAGTCGTTTTCAACAAACGCATCGTAAGCACCCAACATCAATTTGGTGAACGCTTTGATTTGGTCGCCTTTTAGGCCCAAAGCAAATGCGGTCGCACGTGCTTGGAAGGGCTGCATGCCCACCAATGGGTCAACGGTCACTTTGATGATTTTTTCTGGGGTCTCTGCGGCAACGGTTTCAATTTCCACGCCACCTTCGGTAGAGGCCATGAAGGTCACGCGACGGGTTGAACGATCAACCACGGCGCCTAGGTACAGTTCACGCTCTACTGGGTACATGTCTTCACAAATCAACACGCTGTTCACCGGTTGGCCATTGGCGTCGGTTTGGTAGGTCACCAAATTTTTGCCAATCAAGCCTTTGGCGATTTCAGCCGCTTCTTCGCGGCTTTTCACCACTTTGACACCACCAGATTTACCACGGCCACCGGCGTGTACTTGGGCTTTAACCACGGCAAATTTGCCGCCTAAAGTGTCGTATGCTGCTGCAGCAGCTTCTGGGGTTTCAGCCACAATGCCGTTTTGTACAGGCAAACCATAGCTGGCCAAAAGGGCCTTAGATTGGTACTCGTGTAAGTTCATGAGGGGTTCCTCTGTTGAAGTTAATATGCAGCTTGATGCTGTAATGTCGTGCCTGGTTTAGGCAGCGCTGGGCAACCATTTTTGTGCCAATACATAGCAGGTCAACCCAAGGCAAAAAAGCACCAAAACCAACCATCCTTTGCGCCTTGCCTTGGGTGCAAACGCATAAAAGGCAAGGCTAAAACTAAAAAACATGGCCATCATCACGCCCACCTGAGTGCGCTCTTTAAAGCGCCCAAAGGCGGCCGATTCAACCAGTATGGTGTACACATGCAGCAAGCCTGCCGCACACATGAGGAAGACCCCAAGCGGCAGCATCAAAATGCCTGCGATCACCCTACTGGACTCGGTCATTAGCCGTGAATCGCGCGTTTATCCGCGGCCAAAGCCGCTTCATGCAACACTTCAGACAACGAAGGGTGGGCATGGATGATGCGGCCAATGTCTTCGCCGCTGGCTTTGAATTCCATCGCCACAACGGCTTCGGCAATCAGCTCAGACACCATAGGGCCAATCATGTGGATGCCCAAAATGCGGTCGGTGGTGGCATCGGTCAACACCTTAATGGTACCTTGGGCATTGCCCATGCTCATGGCACGACCGTTGGCGCCAAAGCCTGACGCGCCTTTTTTGTAGGCGATGCCGGCTTCTTTCAACTGTTCTTCGGTTTGACCCACCCAAGCAATTTCAGGATTGGTGTAAATCACCCAAGGCACGGTGTTGAAGTCGAAGTGTGGTTTCTGACCGGCAATGCGCTCGGCCACGGCCACGCCTTCTTCGCTGGCTTTGTGGGCCAACATCGGGCCACGCACCACGTCACCAATGGCCCATACGTTGGCCAAGTTGGTTTTGCAATCGCCGTCTACGGCAATAAAGCCACGTTCGTCGATGTTTAGGCCCACGTCTTTGGCGCCCAAACCTTCGGTATTGGGCACGCGGCCAATGGCCACGATCAACTTGTCAAACTCTTGGGTTTTGGCTTCGCCGCCGACTTCATATTCCACCACCACGGTTTTGCCGTTGGTGATTTTGTTGATTTTTACGCCCAACAAGATGTCTAGGCCAGTGTCTTTGGTCAAGGTACGCAAGGCTTCACGCGCGATTTGCGCGTCAGCAGCACCCATAAATTTAGGCGCGGCTTCCAATACGGTCACTTCTGAACCCAAGCGTTTCCACACTGAGCCCATTTCCAAACCAATCACGCCAGAACCAATCACGCCTAGGCGTTTTGGGGCGCTTTCTAAGTTCAAAGCGCCTTCATTGTCCAACACGTTGACGTTGTCGATCTCAACCAAAGGCAAAGGACGAGGACGGCTGCCGGACGCCACAATCACGTGGGTGGCCAATACTTCTTCTTTCACGCCGCCGTTGTCGACTTCAACCTTCCATTTACCGTCGGCTTGGCCCACGATTTTGCCGGTGCCGTGTAGGGCCGGTACTTTGTTCTTTTTCAACAAGAACGCCACACCGCCGGTCAATTTGTCCACGATGCCATCTTTGCGCGCCACCATTTTGCTGGCGTCAAATTTGGTTTTGCCGACTTCAATACCGTGTTGTGCCATGTCGTGATTCACGGCATGGAACTGGTGAGAAGATTCCAATAAGGCTTTAGACGGGATGCAACCCACGTTTAAGCAGGTACCGCCCATGGCTGGGGTTTTGCCATCTTTGCCTTTGCCGGCATCGATACACACGGTTGAAAAACCCAATTGGGCTGCACGAATAGCAGCCACGTAGCCGCCAGGGCCTGCGCCAATAACGGCAACATCTACATTATGACTCATGCTTTATTCCTTTGTGATTAGCTGGCCGGGCGCGCCATGCGCCCAAACAGAAGGCAACCTTAGGGTTAAGGTTGCCTTATCCTTACTTATAGGTCCAAGATCAAACGGGCTGGATCTTCTAGCAAATCTTTAATGGTCACCAAAGCCAATACGGCTTCGCGGCCATCAATGATGCGGTGATCGTAAGACAGAGCCAGGTACATCATCGGACGCACAACCACTTCACCGTTTTCAACCATGGCGCGGTCTTTGGTCGCGTGCATGCCCAAAATGGCAGACTGTGGTGGGTTGATGATGGGGGTAGACATCATCGAACCAAACGTACCGCCGTTGGTGATGCTGAAGGTACCGCCAGTTAAGTCTTCTAGCGCCAATTTGCCGTCTTTTGCTTTACCCGCAAACACAGAGATTTGACGTTCGATGTCGGCCAAAGACATTTGGTCGGCGTTGCGCAAAATAGGCACAACCAAGCCACGTGGGCTGCCTACGGCAATACCGATGTCGAAGTAACCGTGGTAGACAATGTCGTTGCCATCGATAGACGCATTCACCAATGGGAATTTTTTCAATGCAGCCACCGCAGCTTTAACAAAGAACGACATAAAGCCTAGTTTCACGCCGTGTTCTTTCATGAACTGATCTTTGTACTTGTTGCGCAAGTCCATAATCGGCTTCATGTTCACTTCGTTAAACGTGGTCAAAATGGCGTTTTCGTGCTGTGATTGCAACAGACGCTCGGCCACGCGTTGGCGCAGGCGAGACATCGGCACGCGCTGTTCCGTGCGCTCACCCAAGGCCACTGGGGCAACGGCAGCAGCGGCAGGCGCGGCGGCTTTAGCAGGCGCAGCACCGGCGTTTTGTACGTCTTCTTTCAAGACACGACCATCGCGGCCAGAACCTTGCACGCTGCTCAAGTCCACGCCTTTTTCTGCGGCCATTTTGGCAGCAGCAGGCATGGCCACAGCAGCAGAACCCGCCGCCACAGCGGCTGGCGCAGCTTCAGCAGTCGCCGCAGCGGGGGCTGCGTCACTGGCTTTGGCCGCGGTGTCGATGCGGGCCAATAGCTGACCAGACACCACGGTGGCGCCGTCTTGTTCGATGATTTCCACCAAAACGCCGGCCTGTGGTGCTGGCAATTCCAACACCACTTTATCGGTTTCTAAATCGATGATGTTTTCGTCACGCTCAACGAATTCACCCACTTTTTTATTCCATGTCATCAATGTTGCTTCAGAAACGCTTTCTGGCAACACGGGTACATTAACTTCAATAATCATATTCATCTCCTGATTTTTTGTGGCCACCCAGTGGCCGTCACTGGTGGCTATTACTTATCAAAACTCAAGGCATCGTCCAGCAAAGCTTTCAGTTGCGCTTGGTGTTTACTCATGTACCCTACTGCTGGTGAAGCACTTGATGGGCGACCTGCGAAGCTAATGCTTTGTTTGGTGTTAAGCAATGCTTCAAAGCGGTGACGCAGTTGATACCATGCGCCTTGGTTCTTAGGCTCTTCTTGCGCCCAAACCACTTCTTTAGCATTGGTGTAACGGGCCAACTCAGCAGCCACTTCTTCGGTTGGGAACGGATACAATTGCTCAATACGCACAATCGCAATGTCTTTTTCCAAACCACGTGCTTCTCTATCATTGAACAGGTCGTAATACACTTGACCGGCACACAATACGACGCGTTTCACGTCTTTATCTTGACGCGCCAAGGCATCCCCAATCACGGGACGGAATGAGGTGCCATCGGCCACATCGGCCAAGTCACTCATAGATGCTTTGAAACGCAACAGGCGTTTTGACATAAAAATGGCCAAAGGCTTGCGATACGGACGCATCACCTGACGACGCAAAACGTGGAACATTTGCGAGGCTTCAGAAGGCATCACCACCTGAACGTTGTGCTCTGCGCTCAGTTGCAACCAGCGTTCAACGCGGGCTGAAGAGTGCTCAGGACCTTGGCCATCGTAGCCGTGAGGCATCATGATGGTTAGGCCAGACAAACGGCCCCACTTGGTTTCGCCAGAGGTAATGAATTGGTCAATCGCCACTTGAGCACCGTTGGCGAAGTCGCCAAACTGGGCTTCCCACATCACCAACTGGTCTGGGGCTGAACAAGAATAACCATATTCATACGCCAACACGGCTTCTTCATTCAGGATCGAGTCGATCACTTCAAAGCGCGCCTGGTTTTCGGCAATGTTTTGCAAAGGAATGTAGACGCCCTGGTCCCAACGCTCACGGTTTTGATCATGCAAGACCGCATGACGGTGTGAGAAGGTGCCACGGCCCGAGTCTTCACCCGAAATCCGCACGCCGTTGCCGTTGTTCACCAAGCTGGCGTAGGCCAAAGTCTCGGCCATGCCCCAGTCCAAAGGCTGCTCGCCGGCGGCCATGGCTTTACGGGTATTGATCAAACGGTTAATCGTGTTGTGTGGCTTAAAGCCTTCAGGCACGCTGGTGAATTTATCCGCCAGGCGCTGAATGTCGCCCAAAGGCAAACCCGTATTGACCGGATGCGCCCAATGGGTGCCCAAATACGGCGTCCAATCCACAGCGTGTTGACGCTTGTAGTTGTTCAACTGGGTTTGCTCTACGTGTTCGCCTTTGTCTAAGGCGTCGCGGTAGGCTTTGATGAAGCCATCGGTGTCGTCTTTGCTCAACAGGCCTTCGTTCACCAAACGGTCGGCGTATAGCGCACGGGCGCCCGGGTGTTTGGCGATTTTTTTGTACATCATCGGTTGGGTCAAGAAGGGATCATCCCCCTCGTTGTGGCCCAGTTTACGGTAGCAAACCAGGTCAATCACCACGTCTTTACCGAAGATCATGCGGTAGTCTAGCGCCGCCTGAACCACGTAACACACGGCTTCCGGATCGTCGCCGTTGACGTGGAAGATCGGTGCATTCACCATTTTGGCGATGTCGGTACAGTATAGGGTCGAACGCATGTCGCGCGTGTCCGAAGTGGTAAAGCCCACCTGGTTGTTGATCACGATGTGCACGGTACCGCCGGTGCCATAGCCACGCGTTTGCGACAGGTTAAACGTGCCTTGGTTGACGCCTAGGCCAGCAAAGGCAGCATCACCGTGAATCAATACCGGCAATACCGCACGCTTGCCGCCTTCACCACGGCGGCTTTGACGCGCGCGCACGGAACCTTCAACCACTGGGTTAACGATTTCTAGGTGAGAGGGGTTAAACGCCAGGGTCACGTGGACGGCGCCATTTTTCGTCGGCAAGTCTGCACTAAAGCCCATGTGGTATTTCACGTCGCCACTAGGCAACTCAACCAAAGGCTTACCTTCAAATTCACTAAACAAATCGCGAGGCTCTTTGCCCAAGGTATTCACCAACACGTTTAAGCGTCCGCGGTGAGCCATGCCGATGATGACTTCTTCAACGCCTTGGTCAGAGGCATTTTGAATCAGGTGATTCAGGCCCGCAATCGTGCTTTCTCCGCCTTCCAAAGAGAAGCGTTTTTGACCCACATACTTGGTGTGCAAATAGCGCTCTAAGGTTTCGGCTGCGGTGATTTCTTTTAAGATGTGTTTTTTGGTGTCTGCATTAAAGCGTGGCGTTGATAAGTCGCCTTCAAAACGGTCTTGTACCCAATGGCGCTCTTCTGAAT
>JAGNPU010000292.1 GCA_017989485.1 Neisseriaceae bacterium | reverse complement strand
ATGCAAACCTATTCACTCTTGCACTTTGATCTGTTTGACCTATACACCCGCTATCGCAAACGCAAGGTGTTCTCAGAAGGCTTACGCCTGTTTTTTCATCAATATGCCGCATGGCAAAACACCTACTTCCATATTGAACCGCCTAGCCACGCCGCCTACATTTTTTATCTGGTCTATTTGATTGAGCGCATTTCTTTGGCTTACAGCCAGGATGGCTTGAACGTATTAGACCAATACCGCTCCTTAGAGGCCAAAATCTACCGCCGCCTGAAGGCAAAAGGCCTGATTCATGAGCTGCCTGTGGCGCGGCCCGTACACTATGGCGATTCCATCAATTCCTAAACCACCCTCATGCCCAACAGCCAAACGGCATATAGGCTGGGGCTTATGGCCGCTTCAAAACAATGCCCCACCAAGATCCCCTCGGCCTACTCGCTTAAATCACACACTTTAAATGACATAAGCCCCCACACCTGCCTATAAAGCAGTAAAATCTAACCTTCTCGTCACTATTGGCCCCGGCCCGCTCACCCTATATGCATGCTAAATTTTTCGTGGTTTTTCTTCTTTCTCTATTAACTGCTTGTGGCGGATCAGCCACCGAGACGGCGGCCGACGCTACGCCGACGACGGTCAGCAAACGCCTTTCCAGCGTTGACGTCGCCACCGCCGAGGTCAACGCCCTCCACGCCGGCCTCGCCTTTACCGGCAACCTCAACCCCTACCATCAGGCCATCGTCAACGCAGAAGTCGGCGGTACCCTACAGGTGGTCTCGGTGCGAGAAGGCGAGTGGGTTAAAAAAGGGCAGCTCTTGGCACGGCTAGACAACGTGTCCGTCAGCCAGCTGCTGCAAGAGCAAAAAGCCCAGGTGGCCAACAGCCAGGCCAACCTCAGCCTGGCCAAAATCAAGCTACAGCAGCAGCAAACCCTGTTTGAAAAAGGATTTATTTCTAAGCTGGCCCTAGACGAAGCCAAAAACCAGTTTGCCGTCAGCCAAGGCAGCCATTCAGCACAAATGGCGCAAATGGCCCAGGCCCAAAAATCGGTGCAAGATCTGGCCGTGTATGCCCCCATGAGCGGCATGGTGTATGAGCGAGCGGTCAACGCCGGCGAGGTGATTACCGCCAACAGCAAGCTGTTTGCCATCGCCAATCTAGACACCTTAGAGATCACCGCCACGCTGTCGACCCAGCAAATCCCACAGGTTCACCTCGGCCAGGCCGTCCGCTTTCGCGTCGACGGCGACGAAGGCAGCTACCAGGGCATCATTAAGCGCATTAACGCCGTGGCCGACACCAACACCCGCGACTTTAAAGCCTTTATTGAGGTCAACAACGCCAATGGCGCACTGAAAGCCGGTCAATTTGCCCAGGGCAACATCATCACCGACAGCGCCGATGCCTACCCCCTCATTCCCAGCAGCGCCTTGCAAACCAATGAAAAAGGCCAAACCTTTGTGTGGGCCATCAGTCAAAACACCCTCACCAGTAAATTGGTGACCGTCATGCTGGAAGACCCACAAACCCGACAGCTGGCCGTCAGCGGCATCGAACCCAACACCTTAATCTTAAGACAAACGGTATTGGGCCTTAAAGAAGGCGATGCCGTCACCCTTCCTTCCGTACAGCCTTAAAGAGAACAGCCTGATATGTGGTTAACCCGTCTTAGCGTCAACAACCCCTACTTCGCTGCCGTGCTGGTTTTGGCGGCCGTGGTCTTGGGCCTATTTTCTTTAAACAAATTGCCGATCGAAGCCTTTCCTGACGTGCGCTTCCCGGTGGCGGTGATTCAGACCACCTATCAAGGTGCGTCACCGGAAATGGTCGAAAGCGATGTGTCCAAGCCCCTAGAGGAAAACCTCAATACGATTAACGGCATCAAGAAAATACGCTCTTACTCGTTTGAAGGCTCGTCCACGATTGTGGTCGAATTTGAACTGTCGGTCGACATCAGCCTGGCCATTCAGGACGTGCGTGACAAGGTCAGCATGATTTCTGGCGGCTTTCGGCGCGAAATCGACACCCCCATTGTGTCTCAGGTCAATCCTTCCGACGAGGCCATGATGTCGGTCGCCCTCAGCAGCGAGGCCATGACCCCGCGCGACCTGACCAACTGGGTGGAAAACACCCTGAAAAAACGGCTGCAAACCGTGATTGGCGTCGGCGATGTCGAAATCGTCGGCGGCACCTCCCGCGAAATCACCATTGCGCTGAATCCCGAGAAGCTCAAAAGCCTTAACCTCAGCGTCACCGAAGTCGCAGACGCCTTGGCCATTGCCAACCAGGATCGCCCTGCGGGCAACGTCCACAACGGCGGCGAAGAGCTGTCGGTGCGCCTGACCGGCAAAATAAAAGACCCTCTGGCCTTTGCCGACGTCATCATCAGCAACCGCAATGGCCATTTGATTCGGGTCAGCGACGTCGCCACCGTCATCGATGGCGAAGCCGAAAAAAACAGCATAGCCCTCCTCAACGGCAAGCCGTCCTTAAGCCTCGACATCCGCGCCAACCGGGGCGCCAACGTGGTGCAGGTGGCCGACGGCATCAAACAGGCCTTGCTCGACCTACAGGCCGAAGAAGCCAACCGCTTTGCCGTCAGCTATACCTACGACCAATCCGAAGACATCAAAACCTCGGTGGCCGACGTGCGCTCGACTCTACTCGAAGGCATAGGCCTGACCATTTTGATTGTGTACCTGTTTCTAGGGTCTTGGCGCAGCACCGTCATCACCGGCCTCACCCTGCCCATTTCGCTGATTGGCACCCTGTTTGTCATCAGCCTGCTGGGCTTTACCATTAACCTGATGACGCTGATGGCCATGTCACTGTCTATTGGCCTCTTGATCGACGACGCCATTGTGGTGCGGGAAAACATTGTGCGCCACGCCGGTTTTGGTAAGTCTCACCATCAGGCCGCCCTAGACGGCACCAAGGAAATCGGCCTGGCGGTATTGGCCACCACCCTGTGTATTGTCGCGGTGTTTTTGCCCATCGGCTATATGGACGGCATTATTGGCCAGTTCTTCCACCAGTTCGCCCTCACCGTCGCCATTGCCGTCGCCATTTCCATGATCGTCAGCCTCACCCTAGACCCGATGCTGTCCAGCATTTGGTACGACCCTGGTCGTTCCGGCAAGCGCACCTGGTTTGGCAAACTGTCGGATCGGTTTGACGTCTGGCTGACCACGGTGGCCGAGCGCTACGCCCGCGCCATCTTATGGACGCTGTCGCACCGCCTCTTGGTCCTGCTGTCGGCCGTCGGCCTGACCGTGGCCAGCTTTGCTTTAGTCACCACCGGCCAGGTCGGCGGCGAGTTCATGCCGGATGAAGACCGTGGCGAATTTTCGATTAACTTCAAAACCGCCGCCGGCTCTACCTTGGACTACACCTTGGCCAAA
>JAGNPU010000291.1 GCA_017989485.1 Neisseriaceae bacterium | reverse complement strand
TTATCGGGGCCACGAATTTAATTCATGGCGTGGTGGACCGATTTGATCAGGGCAAGGCCGTGATCAATATCGGCAAAGACAAAAACATAGTGGTGCCCAAGCAAGCGGCCATGCAGCTGAGCCAAAAGGTGGTGCTGTCTGTGCGGCCTGAGCGCATCCGCCTCAGCCATGAGCCCAACGGGGCGGATAATCATTTCACGGCCAAGATTCGGGACAGCGTGTATTTGGGCAATCATTTACGCATACAGTTAAACGCGGAGGCCTTTGATTTCATAGTCAAATACAACCGTAGCTCGGTAGAGTGGGCCGTGGACACCGCCGTTGTGGCCAGCTTTGCCAGCTCGGATTGTTGGGTGGTGCAACAATGACGCTATTCAACACCAAGAAAAGCAAAGCCTATGTTTTGCTGACGCCCTTGCTGCTGTTTCTGATGGTGTTCTTCCTGTGGCCGCTGTGGGCGATGATGAAGCAGTCGGTTGTCGACGATGCGGTGGCCAAGGTGTTGACCACCACCACGGTGGCGATGGCGGATTGGGACGGCCAGTCGCTGCCTGACCAACAGGTACAACATGCCTTAATGGCCGACATTCAGGCCAATCACGATGAGCGGGCCGTGGGCGACATGGTGCGCAAACTCAATAGTGAGCAAGCGGGTTTTCGAACCTTAATGACCAAAACCATACGTTCAGTGCAGGCCCTACCGGCCCCCGCCGGCCGCTTGAGTGACATTGATGAACGATGGGCACAAGTTTCTTATTGGCAAACCATTAATAAGCTGCTGTCGCCGGTGACCAGCCGCTATTTATTGGCCGCGGTCGACATGGGCCATGACCCAGCAGGCAACATCGTCGCGCTGCCGGCAGAGCAGTCCGCCAACCGCGACATTTTGCTGCGCACATTCAGCATTGCCTTAACGGTCACGGTCTTGTGTGTCCTAATCGGCTATCCCTATGCTTTGTTGTTGGCGTCGACAACAGGGTGGTGGCGCACGATTTTGTTTATGGCCGTGTTGTTGCCGCTGTGGACGTCGCTGTTGGTGCGCACCGCAGCCTGGTTTATTTTGTTGCAAAATCGGGGCATGATCAATGATGCGCTCATCGGCCTGGGCTTTATTGATGCGCCCATAGCCTTGATTTTTAACCGCGTGGGCGTGGTGATTGCCATGACCCATGTCTTGTTGCCCTTTATGGTATTGCCTATTTACGGTGTGTTAAAAACCATACCCAGTAACCTAATGCCGGCGGCGGCGTCTTTGGGCGCCGTGCCCTGGCGCGCTTTTTTAACCGTGCTGTTGCCCTTAAGCTATCGTGGCATTTTGTCGGGCATGTTGCTGGTGTTCATGACCGCCATTGGCTATTACATTACCCCCGCCCTGATTGGGGGCCCGAGCGATCAGATGATCAGCTCTATCATTGCCTACTATGCCACGGGCGCCGCAAACTGGGGCATGGCCGGCGCATTAGGCATTATTTTGCTGGTGACCTGTTTGATCCTGTTCAGCATTTACAGCCACATGACGTCTGAGAAAAGGGAGGCAGTCTGATGATAGGGCGCCTAATTAAAATCATGTTTGGGGTCGCTGCGATGACTTTTTTGCTCGGCCCCCTGTTTGCCATCCTGCCTTTGGGCTTTACCTCAGGCAGCTTCTTAACCTACCCAACGCCAGGGTGGTCCATGAGGTGGTTACAAGAACTGTTCGTGGCCGATGCTTGGCGGCGCTCCATCATCAACAGCCTCATCATCAGCGGCGGGACAACGGTGTTGGCCACCGTCATGGGCACGATGGCCGCGCTAGGGCTACGCCATAAAGGCATTTTGTTTGCGGCCCCCATACGGACGTTGTTCATTTTGCCCATGGTGGTGCCGGCCGTGGTTTTGGGCGTGGGCATGCAGCTATTGTTTACCCGCATCGGCATTGCCAACACCTATCTGGGGGTGATTGTGGCCCACACCATTGTGGCCATTCCTTTGGTGCTGATCAGCGTGAGTGGGTCTTTGGCCGGCATGGACACCCGTTTGGAGTTGGCGGCAGAAAGCTTGGGCGCATCGCCCCTAACCGTCTTTAGAAAAGTCACCCTGCCATTGACCCTGCCGGGCATTGCTTCTGGTGCGGTCTTGGCCTTTGCCACATCCTTGGACGAGGTGGTGTTAACCCTGTTTGTGGCAGGCCCAAATCAACGTACTTTGGCCAGGCAAATGTTCTCGACCATTCGTGAAAACATCAGCCCAATGATTGCTTCCGCCGCTTTTTTATTCATTGTGGCCACCATCGTCATTGGCATTGGCATCATGCTGTTGACCCGGCGGGTTAAAAAAATCAGCGCAACAGCTTAACGCAAGCTAACGAAACACAAGAGGTGAAGCCATGAAAGTAAAGTGCTTATTATTAACCGGTGCCAGTCGCGGCATTGGGCATGCAACGGTCAAAGCGTTTGAACAAAATGGGTGGCGGATATTAACCGTGTCTAGGCAACCGTTTGCGGCCAACTGTCAGTGGGCCCAGGGCAAAGACAACCACATTCAGGCCGATTTGGCCGATTTATCGTGTATCGACACCATTGCGGCGCTGGTGCGCAGCAAGTTGCCGGATGGCGAATTGGCCGCCTTGGTCAACAATGCCGGCATTTCGCCTAAAAATCCGGAAGGCCACAAATTAGATGTACAAGGCACCGATGCCGAGACCTGGATACGGGTATTAAACGTCAATCTGATCTCAACGGCATTGCTGGTGCGGGCTTTGTTGCCAGAGCTGGCGAAAGCACAAGGGGCGGTGGTCAATGTGACCTCTATTGTGGGGTCTCGCGTCCATCCTTTTGCGGGCGTGGCGTATGCGGCGTCCAAGGCGGGATTGGCCGCCTTAACCCGAGAGATGGCGTTTGAGTTCGGGATGATGGGGGTGCGGGTCAATGCCATCGCGCCGGGTGAAATCAGCACGGAGATTTTGTCACCAGGAACCGATGCCCTGGTCGCCAGTGAGGTTCCGATGCGGCGACTGGGGACGCCGTCAGAGGTGGCCCAGACGATTATGTTTCTGTGTTCTGAGGCCTCGTCTTACATCAATGGCGCGGAGATACACATCAACGGCGGCCAGCATGTGTGATCGCCAAAACCACGCGAAAAGGCCTGAGGCCGACACCTGATGAACAGCAAGTCTGTGCGGGCCTATGGCCAGAAGCATGCGTCAAAAAGCAGCGCCCTTGGCGCTGCTTTTTGACGTCTGGTCGATTGGGCCTAGTCTAAGCGGACCTTACCGCGTAAGGCTTTGGTGGCGCCCTTGCGGGTTTTGCCCTCTAGGCGTCTTTTTTTGGAGCCTAGGGTGGGCCGGGTGGGTCGTCGGGTTTTTTCCACCACCATGGCTTCTTGCACCAGCGCAACCAAGCGCGCGAGCGCGGCCTCGCGAA